>NZ_JAPUEW010000041.1:164301-242881 GCF_027492335.1 Klebsiella sp.
TATTGCGTCCTGCGGGGTAAACGCTTCAGGCAACCTAATCCTCTGTGCGAAGCGATATATACCCTGAATAATTCGAGTTGCAGGAAGGCGGCAAGGGAGTGAATCTCCAGGAGCTTACATAAGTAATTGACTGGAGTGAGTGCAGCCAACACACCTGAACCTTGAAGTATGACGGGTATAACTTACCGGCCCAATTATTCCCCCTTTTGTTAATCAAGCCTTTGCGCAGAAAAGGGATAGTTTACCGGCTTGATGATTTCCTGGTATTCACGATATCTCTTGGGGAGCAGGTTGGTTTTGCCTATTGCAATGCAATAATCAGCATTTTCATCCGTTATTTCCTCTGCGTCAGCAATGAGCTTATCTTTTAACTTGTCGACATAACTACGAAGAATATTAATTGAGATTCCTTCCCTGTCGAAGCTGGTCGTATTTAAGGTGATGAATAACATCAATAGCCACCACAGGCCGGAAACCACAAACATTACAAGCCAGCTGAATACGCTGGCATTAAGAGGAGCGTTATTATCGAACAACGTTTTCCAGGCTAAGGTGGCGAGTAAAAAAAACGATGGAACGGCGATCAGCAGCACGTTCCATGTTTGTTGCGTGTTACTTAGCATCAGGCCTGCGCAGCGGGTATCGGCAGACCAGTAATTTTTCTCGGCGACATGGAGCGTAATCGGTAAATCCTGGCTGCTGGATTTTGGCGTAGAAAAATGGTCAAAGAGTATTTTTTCTACACAGGTCATTGTGTTCTCAGCATACTGCTGATTTGCGCATAATTTGATGCCGTCGGGGGAGTGAATAACGGTGACGTAATTTTTTCTTAGCAGTCTGAACATAGCCAACTGAATAATGCCGGTAGCGTTATCATGCAGCCAGGCTAAAAAAGAGGGAGGTATGGAATAGGGGGGCGGTACCAGAGTGCCTTTCTCAGAAGGGCGGGTCATCGTGATAATAATATTCACCAGGATATATATCACTGTGGTGAATAAAACATGATAACCCATAAAGGATAATGGGTGTAAATCGGAGATAAAACTGACGGCTGTTTTCACTTTTTATTCCTTGTGCCAGTCATGACATGATTTTTCGGGAGATCCTTCCCGGTAGCCAGAGTGATATGGTGCTCAAGATACCCGTAAAAAGATAACAGCAGAAATACTCTAAAGGAAGATGCGCGACGGAAGCCCGCCGCGCGAAGGTTTATTGTGTGGCTTTTTTATCCTCTGGCATAGCCGGTTCATTCGCTGCGGACTGAGTTGTACTGTTTGCCGCCTGACCGACGTCGTCATTTGCCGCCGGGCGCGTGGTTGGAACGGAATCACACGGCTTCTCTTTCGGGCAGACCAGGTCCAGCATCTTCAGCGTGACGCCGTTGGTCCAGCCAAAGCCATCCTGTAGCGGATATTCGCCGCCTCCTCCGCCGGTTCCCGTTGAGCTGACATCATATTTCTCAACCAGTTTCTGTTTACTGTCGTAAGTATGCTGGACGTTGCTCAGAAAACGCCAGCTCACCTCCATCGCGATTTTTTCCTGGCCATACTTTTGCAGGCCTTCAGCGGCGACCCACTGCAGCGGCGCCCAGCCGTTTGGCGCATCCCACTGCTGACCACTATTCACGGTGGTGGTGGTCAGGCCGCCAGGTTTGAGCAGTCTGGCTTCGGCCGCGGCAGCGACTTTTGCCGCGCGTTCGCTGGAGGCAGCGTTGACGTACAGCGGGAACAGCGCCGCAGCGGTCAGCTGATTGCGTACTTTATGGCTTTTCAGATCGTAATCAGCGTACCAGCCCTCTTTATCATTCCACAGGTATTGTTCCAGCGCTTTCTGACGGGCGTTGGCTAAGGCGTCAAACTGCGCGGCTTTTGCGTTGTCTCCCGCCGCTTTACTGGCACGGGCGATGGTTTTTTCCATATGGAACATCAATGAGTTCAAATCGACCGGAACAATGGAAGTGGTACGAATGGTGCCAAGCTGCTGAGGATTATCCATCCAGCGGGAGCTGAAATCCCAACCGGATGCCGCGGCTGAGCGCAGATCGCGGTAGATTTCAGTGACCGGGCGGTTGGGGTTATTTTTGGCGGTGGTGACATCGTCCAGCCAGGATTCCGGGCGCGGGGTGTCGTTATCATCCCAGTAGCGGTTTAGTAGCGCGCCATCGGCCATGCGCACCACGCGTTTGTGCGCACCGCCGGGCTCAAGCGCCTGCGCGCCATCCATCCAGTACTGGTACTCTTTCTCCATTTGGGGCTGCCATTTTTTAAGCGCCTCGTCACCATCGTGAGTCGCCAGCAGTTCAACCATAAACGAGAAGAACGGCGGCTGCGAGCGGCTCAGATAGTAGGTTCGGTTACCGTTGGGGATATGGCCCCAGGCGTCGATTTCAGCAGCGAAGTTGGTCACCATGTCTTCGATTTTATCCCAGTGTCCGCTCTCCGCCAGGCCGAGCATGGTGAAATAGCTGTCCCAGTAATAGACTTCGCGAAAGCGTCCGCCGGGAACCACATAGGGTTTTGGCAGCGGCAGCAGCGAATCCCATTTTTCCACTTCGACGGTACTGCGGGTCAATACCGGCCATAATCCGTCAATATGCTGGCGTAACGTTTGCCCTTTTGGCGGGATGTACTGGTCGTTTTCAAGAGGCAGGGTAAAGTTAAGTTCGACGAAGTGACGCAAATCGAAGCTGGTCTGGTTCTTCTGCATACGGTAATCGGCAAGGATCATCAGCGGATCGCTGTTTGGGATGGCGTCAGCGAAGGTTTTCTGGTCGGAGAAGAGTTTAGCGCTTTGCACATCGTTAAACAGCGGACCCAGCAGAACGTCCGGTGATTGTGGGGTTGGGCGAGGCTCTTCAGCCTGTACCGACAACGTCGCCAGGGTGAAGAGCGCGCCGCCGAGTGCCAGACGTAGAACATAAGGCAGGGTTGCGGGGCGATGGGAAACAGAACACTTCATTGATGGTTCTCCTTATCATTTGCAGACTTTGAGCCTGTCCCATTAGGGCTATTTTGCTTGTCATTTTGAACCTGGGCAGTGCTCAGAATCCTCACGTACTACGTGTACGCTCCGGTTCTTCCGCGCTGGCCGTGTTCAAACTGTCTGCGCCAATAACGCCTACTGGGATAGGCTCTTTGCGCCACTGCGTTCGGTTATCAGAAAACCTTAGACGAATATCCGCCGCTGCGCGTGTCGGAGGTAACATTTTGCGCCAAAACAGACTATTTACCGCAGACCTGCCATCAATGATGGGGACATTATTTTGGTGAATAGAGTAAATTGATAAAAAACGTAATCCACTAGTAAGAAAAATAAATAGACAAGTACTATGGCATTCTTATATGGGTTTTTTATGACCTCAGCCCTTTTACTCAAAAATAAGCTGTCACAAAGTAAAACATGTGATCTGACAAACAAAAATCCGCGCATTAATACCGTTGACGCCTGACATGATCACATAAATAAAAAAACATAAATAATTTATAAAAAAACATAATGGCATCAGTACTCCAGATAAGTGAAAAATGCAGGCATTAAAGAAACCGGTTTCATTTTTTTGCATAAAGGAGTGGTGTATGTCTGCTGGCGACAAAATTTCAGTCAGAGAAAAAGTAGGTTATAGCCTGGGGGACGCGGCAAGTCATATCGTGTTTGACTCATCCGTGGCCATCCTGGCTTACTTTTATACCGATATTTATGGTCTACCGCCCGCCGTGATGGGGACGATGTTTTTGCTGGTCCGTCTGCTGGATGCGATTACCGATCCGATTATGGGGGCCATTGCAGATGCCACCTCAACCCGCTGGGGGCGTTTCCGTCCGTGGCTGCTGGCTATTTGCGTCCCATTTGCGGTGAGCTGCGTACTGGTTTACTCCATTCCATCTTTCTCCGATTCAGGAAAAGTGGTTTATGCGGTAGCGGCATATATATTTATGACGTTGATGTATACGGCCATTAATATTCCTTACTGCTCGCTGGGCGCCGCGTTGACTTCCGATCCGCGTGAAAGCCTCTCTCTGCAATCCTGGCGTTTTGCCATCACGCCGATTGGCGGCGCGCTGGGTACCGCGTTTATTTTACCGCTGGCGGATTTTCTTTATCCTGGTGACCGGGCGACAGGTATTCAGGTCTCCATGGCATTATTCGGCGTTATCGGCTGTCTGATGTTTATTGTCTGTTTCGCGACCACCAAAGAACGCGTTCAGCCGATTAAAGAAGAGAATCTGAATATTGCACGTGATGTCAAAATTCTTTTCCGTAACGATCAGTGGCGTATTCTTTCCGTTTACAACTTTATGATGCTGGTCGCCGTGGTGATTCGTGGTGGGGCGGTGGTGTATTACGTTAATAGCGTCCTGAATAAAGGTGCGGACGTTATTACCATATTCATGCTCGGTGGGATGTTTGCCTCAATGTTGGGTTCGGTGCTGGCAAAACCGTTTGGTACGCGTTTCTGTAAGGTCAGACTCTCTTTCTGGATTAACCTGATCACCGCTGCGCTGGGCATTGTATGCTTTATGGTGCCAGTGCAATATTGGGTGTTGGTACTCGGTGTGCATATTCTGATTTCCATTATTCAGGGCGGTAATGGTGCGCTGCAGTGGTCAATGATTACCGACGTTAATAATTATGGTGAATGGAAAACCCAGCGTCGTATTACCGGGATGAACGTTGCGGCGAATATCTTTGTCATCAAGCTTGGCGTAGCCGTTGGCGGTGCGATTCTTGGCTGGGTGCTGGCTTACTATCATTACGCGGCTAACACCACGGTGCAACCGGCCTCAGCGGTACAGGGCGTCGTGCTCTTGTTCACGCTGGTACCCTCCATTTTCTATGTTCTTACCGCAGTCTCTATTAAATTCTATGGCTTAACCGAAAATAAAATGAATGGCATTGTTGATGATTTGAAAAACGGAACTTTCGCCGAGTCATAATAACAGCAGAATAATATCTGTGGCAATGTGAGTTATTTATCTCATAGCCACAGGTATTTCCTGAGTAAAACAAACAATAAATAATTTAGGGATATCAAAATGAAGATAAAGTATATGGCATTGGCGATTAGCGCCATTATGTCCTCTAATGTGATAGCAGCAAAAAATAGCACCTCTGTCGATATTGACCAGCGCCTTGCGCAGCTGGAGCAAAGATTAATTCATGCTGAACAGCGCGCCGCGGACGCAGAAGCACAGATACAAACCCTTAAACAACAGCAAACGACGGCAGCGAAAACCGCTCCGGCAGTGAAAGTCGACGCCGCTGAGCCCGTCGCTCCCGGCGCGACTCCCACAAAGCTTACGCTCTCTGGCTACGGCGACCTGAAGCTTTATGGTGATGTGGAATTCAATATGGATGGCGCCAGCGGCAGCGGCAGCCTGACGTCGGTAAAAACCTCTTCCAGTAAAAACTGGGCGCCCGGTACTAAAGAGCGCTGGGATATTAATGGCCGTATTCTGCTGGGCTTCGATGGCATGCGCAAAATGGATAACGGCAATTTTGCCGGTTTTTCCGCCCAGCCGCTGGCCGATATGACCGGCAAAATGAACCTTGATGACGCGGTATTCTTCTTTGGTCGTGAAGATGACTGGAAGGTCAAAGTGGGTCGTTTCGAAGCTTACGATATGTTCCCGCTGAATCAGGATACGTTTGTCGAATATTCTGGCAATACCGCAAACGACTTGTATAGCGATGGCTACGGCTATATTTACATGATGAAAGAGGGCCGTGGTCGTAGCAGCAGCGGCGGTAACTTCCTGGTCAGCAAAACGATAGATAACTGGTATTTTGAACTGAATAACCTGGTAGAAAACGGCAGTACGTTATTCCAGGATTCCAGCTACCACGGTAATACGCTGGAGAATGAGAAAAACGTTGCTTACCTGCGCCCGGTTATTGCGTGGAATAGCGGTCGTTTCTCGACTGCCGTGGCGATGGAGAAAAACATCGTGAAAAACGCTTACGGTTATTACGATAACCGTGGCGGTTGGGTCGACCAGTCCGATCGCACTGGTTATGGTTTGACGATGGCGTGGAATGGGCAAAAAACCGATCCTGAAGATGGGATCACCACTAACCTGAACATCGCTTATATGGATGCCTCCGATGAGAAAGATTTCACCGCGGGTATTAACTCCCTGTGGCATCGTTTTGAACTGGGTTATATCTATGCCCACAACAAAATCGACAAGTTCAACTCCGCTAATTACGTCTCTACCTGCGATGATGGCTGCTGGATCTCTAACGTGGGTGACTATGACATCCACACGATTCACGCGTCGTACCTGTTCCCCAACGTCATGGATATGAAGAACTTCAACATCTACCTTGGTGCCTACGCCTCGTGGATTGAAGCGAAGCCGACGGATGGCGACAAACACGAAGACTCCCGTTACGGCGGCCGTCTACGCTTCAAATACTTCTTCTGATTAAAGCAGAGCCCGCATTGTGCGGGCTCTGCTCATTATGCCATTTAGCCTCCCACGGAGGCGCGAGTTAACAGGACGACACCATGTTTGACAGTAAAGCGGGAACCCCGCTGGAAGGGTTTGCTGAATTTGCTACCGCCGCCGCCGCCGAAGGCGCGGTGTTGCTGAGAAACGATCGCGGCATGTTGCCGCTTAGCGCTCAGCAGCCCGTGTCAGTGTTTGGCCGCACGCAGATTAACTACTATCGCAGCGGCACCGGTTCGGGTGGGGCGGTCAACGTGGTGAGTCATACCACCTTATTACAGGCTTTACGGGCGCGAAGCAGTGGAACGCTCAATGAGTCACTGGCCGCGCTTTACGAGCAGTGGGTCAATGATCACCCGTTTGATAACGGCGGCGGCGTATGGGCGGCTGAGCCCTGGTTTCAGCAGGAAATGCCGCTGAGCGATGAGCAGATTCGCCAGGCGCGAGCCGTTTCAACGCAGGCGGTGATTGTGCTGGGGCGTACCGCAGGTGAAGATCAGGACAATGCTGATGTCGAAGGGGGCTATCGGTTAACCGCTGATGAGATGCGCCTGCTGCACCAGGTGTGCCGTGAGTTTGATGAAATCGTCGTGGTGCTGAATACCGCCGGACTGATTGATTTGTCGTGGGCTGACGATCCGTTGCTGCGCAAACGCATTCGCGCGCTGCTGTACGTCTGGCACGGCGGCTCCGATGGCGCGCAGGCCGCAGCCTCGCTACTGTATGGCGATGTGACGCCTTCCGGCAAGCTGGTCAGCAGCATCGTTATGTCGCTGGATGATCATCCGGCATCACCCTGCTGGGGAGCACAAGCGCAAAATCTCTATCAGGAAGATATTTACGTCGGCTATCGCTATTTTGAAACCTTTTGCCCTCAACGCCTGCAATTCCCTTTTGGTTTCGGCCTCTCTTATACCCGTTTTACCCTGCAATCAGCGCGGGCAGAAGCTTTCGGCAACCATATTCAGGCGTCGGTGACGGTCACCAATAGTGGCGACGCTTTTTCGGGGAAAGAGGTGGTACAGATTTATCTTCAGGCACCGCAGGGCGCGCTGGGGAAACCTACGCGCGTGCTGGTGGCCTTCGCTAAAACGCGTCTGTTACCGCCGGGAGAAAGCGAAACCTTAACCCTGCGTATCCCGCTGGAGCGCTTTGCCTCGCTGGACGATAGCGGAGCCACCGGGCATCCCCATTGTTATGTGATGGAGCCGGGGGTTTACCGCCTGCTGATGGGCAATAGCGTTCGCGATTTGCAATTGCTGACGGTTGATGGAGAAGCCGGGTACACACAGAAGACGCTGCGGGTCCTCTCTCGCCATCAGCAGGTACTGGCGCCGACGGTGCCGTTTGTACGCATTAAGCCGGTTGCCGATGGCGATGATGGCCGCTACCTGATTGAGTGGGAGGATGTTCCGCGTCGGGAGATTAATCTGCGTGCGCGCATCGAAAAGCGTCTTCCACAGACCATCACGCTCACCGGTAATCAGGGGCTGACTCTTAGCGACGTCGCCGAAGGACGCGACACGATGAACGCTTTTATTGCCCAGCTGTCGGTTGAAGAGCTGGCCTGCCTGGTGCGTGGGGAAGGGATGTGCAGCCATAAAGTGACTCCCGGCGTCGCATCGGCTTTTGGCGGGGTAGCCGACAGCCTGCTGGAAAAAGGCATCCCTCTGGCATCGACCGCCGACGGCCCATCCGGGATCCGCATGGATAACGGCGCGAAGGCCACGCTGCTGCCCAGCGGCACATTGCTGGCCTCGAGCTGGGACCCGATCCTCGTTGAACGTTTATACGTTATGGAAGGCAAAGAGCTGTTGCGCAACGGTATCGACCTGCTGCTGGGGCCGGGGATGAATATCCAGCGTTATCCGCTTAACGGGCGTAATTTTGAGTACTTTTCCGAAGATCCGCTGCTGACCGGGATGATGGCGGCGGCGGTGGTTCGCGGCATTCGCAGTGGCGGCGGAATTGCGACGCTTAAGCACTTTGCCTGCAATAACCAGGAGTTCGCCAGAGCCAAAGCGGACTCGGTGGTGTCGGAGCGCGCACTGCGCGAAATCTACCTCAAAGGCTTTGAGTACGCGGTGAAATTCGGCGGCGCTAGCGCGGTGATGACCGCTTATAACCCGATCAACGGCTACCATGCCGCATCCAACTATGATCTCACCACTACCGTGCTGCGTGAAGAGTGGGGCTTTCGCGGGATCGTGATGACCGACTGGTGGGCGACGATGAACGATCCTGTCGATGGCGGCGCAGCAAGTACGCACAATACTGCGGCAATGATCCGCGCGCAGAACGACCTTTATATGGTAGTGAATAATAACGGCGCAGAGGTTAATTCGGGCGGAGATAACACACTGGAGGCGCTGGCAAAAGGCGAGCTGACCCTGGGCGAGCTTCAGCGCTGTGCAATCAATATTCTCGACTTTATCATGCAGACCCAGGTCTTTAAACGCGGGGATAAACCGCGGGCGGATATCATTCGCCTGGCGGCAGAGCCCGGGCGCGCTGGAGCCGGTCAGGGGGCAATTAAAATTGCCGAGCAGTCGCGGCTGCGCTATGACGAAGATCTGGTATTGAGCGTTGAACAGACGGCGATTTATGACGTACTGGTGAGCGTGTACGCTAACGGCGCGGCGCTGGCACAAACCGCCTGCAACCTGCTGCTCAATGAACAGTTTGTGGCGACGATCCAGACCAACGGGACGCTCGGTCGCGAGATTGTGCAGAAGCTGTGTCGGATTGAGCTACAGCCGGGGAAATATCGCGTGGGTTTTGATTTTATTAAACCGGGCCTGGTGGTGGACTGGCTGGAACTGAAGCACGTTAGCGATTAACCATCGCTGACGTCGAGATAGTGTATTCGCACTTCTGCCGGGCGGCGGCTAGCGCCTTGCCCGGCCTACATTATTAGGTGATATCGGTGGATTATGTTTTGTCGGCCAACACACATGCAACTTGAAGTATGACGAGTACACATATCGGTAAAACGACTATGGTGTTATTGCCGTCATACCCGTATCAGGAGCCGCCAGTGAACCGACGTCATTTTTTATTCTTTAGCGCCGCCGCGCTGCTTGCGGCGAGCCGCGCATGGGCAATGGAAGTGCAGACAACGCTACGCCTGTGGCCGGGCGAGCCTCCCGACGGTGGCGGGCCGGACGGGGCCAGCCGCTTATCCGCGCGCGGTGCGCTAAGCCATATCGCTCAGCCAGAACTGACAGTATGGCATCCCCCAGTGCCTCGTGGCCACGGAGTGTTAATCGCCGCAGGTGGCGGATACCAGCGTATTGAAATGGCGAAAGAAGCTCATCCTGCTGTGCGCTGGCTAACCGCGCGCGGCTATACGGCCTATGTGCTGACCTACCGCCTTCCCGGTGAAGGATGGAAAGCAGGCGGCCTCGCACCATTGCAGGATGCCCAGCGAGCGCTACGCCTGATTCGCCAGCGCGAGGAAAACGTCAGTTTGTTGGGCTTTTCCGCTGGCGGGCATCTGCTGGGCATGGCGGCCTGTCGGTCCGATTTTGCCGCTTACTCGCCAATCGATGCTGTGGACCACACGCCAGCCCGAGCCGATGGCGCGGCGCTGATCTACCCGATTATTTCCCTCGAACCGCCGTATACCCATACCGCTACGCATCGAATTCTCGCCGGACCTCATGCTAGCGAAGAGGTCGATCGCGCCTGGTCGGTACAAACTTACGTTAACGCGCAGACGCCGCCCTGTTTTCTCGCCCAGGCGGAAGACGATAAGGTGTCCGATCCGCACAATACGCTGATTATGGCCGCCGCCTGTCGTCAGCATCAGGTTGCCGTCAGCATGTACCGTTACGCCAGCGGCGGCCACGGTTTTGCTATGGGCCGCCCCGGCACGCGCAGCGTCGAGTGGCCTGAACGCTACGCAGAGTGGTTAGCAAAGCATTAGCCGTACATGAACCGGATTGCCCCATATTGGTGCGTTGCAGGTTAAAAATAAGCATAAATAAGCAAAGCGTCTGGTTGTTTTTTATTCAATAAGGCACGGCGACATAACAATGTTACGCTACGCCATCGTGCTGCATTACCTGGCATAATTAATGCTTATCTCTTACCGGGATTACCTCAAAGTGAGTACAACCGGAGGAGACGGCCATGATAAAAATAACGCTTCCTGACGGGCATTATTATGATGAGATGCTTACCGCACAGGGAGAGCAGCGTCAGCACTATAACGCCTGGTGGCAATGGTTTCGCAGTACCGATCAATTCTCTATCCGGCAGAAAAAGGAGCAGGCGGAGCTGCTCTTTCACCGAATTGGCATCACCTTTAACGTCTACGGTGAGGATGAGGGTACCGAACGACTGATCCCTTTTGACAGCGTGCCGCGCATTATTCCCGCCGGAGAGTGGCAGCGGCTTGACCGCGGTATTCGCCAGCGGGTAAAAGCGCTCAATGCCTTCCTTTACGATATCTATCACGAGCAAAATATCCTGCGCGCGGGGCTGATTCCGGCAGAACAGGTGCTGGCGAATGACCAGTATCAGCCCTGTATGCAGGGGATAAATTTGCCCAACAATACCTATGCCCATATCACCGGGGTCGATATGGTGCGCAACAATGACGGCCAGTATTACGTGCTGGAGGATAATCTGCGTACGCCTTCTGGCGTCTCCTATATGCTGGAAAATCGCAAGATGATGATGCGGCTGTACCCTGAAATGTTTGAACAGCACCACATTGCGCCGGTTGAACGCTACCCCAGCTACCTGCTGCAAACGCTGCGCGAAAGCTCGCCGGTGGACGACCCGTGCGTGGTGGTGATGACGCCGGGGCGGTTCAACAGCGCTTATTTTGAGCACAGCTTTCTCGCCCAGCAGATGGGCGTTGAGCTGGTGGAGAGCGCCGACTTGTTTATTAAGACCGGAGCGGTGTATATGCGCACCACTGAGGGTCCACGACGCGTCGATGTGATTTACCGGCGTATTGACGATGCGTATCTCGATCCGCTGGCCTTCCGTGCCGACTCCATGCTAGGCGTTCCGGGGCTTCTGTCCGTGTATCGCGCAGGGGGAGTCGTTCTGGCAAACGCTATTGGTACCGGCGTTGCCGACGACAAATCGATTTATCCCTACGTGCCGGAGATGATCCGTTTCTATCTGGGCGAGCAGCCGATTCTGAGCAATATTCCCACCTGGCAATGCCGCAAGGCGGAAGACCTCAGCTACGTGCTGAGCAATCTTGAGCTGATGGTGGTGAAGGAGGTTCACGGCGCAGGCGGCTACGGCATGCTGGTCGGTCCGCGTTCGACCAAAGAGGAGCGCGAGGCATTTCGTCAGCGCCTGCTGGCAAACCCGGCGAATTATATCGCTCAGGACACCCTGGCGCTGTCGACTTGCCCGACCTTTATCGACGAGGGGCTGGCACCGCGCCATATCGATCTGCGGCCCTATGTGCTTTCGGGGCAAGAGATCCGCCTGGTGCCCGGCGGGCTCACGCGGGTGGCGCTAACCGAAGGCTCGTTGGTGGTGAACTCGTCCCAGGGCGGCGGCACCAAGGATACCTGGGTGATGGAGGATGATGAATCATGTTAAGCCGCACAGCGAGTGAACTCTTCTGGATGGCGCGCTACCTTGAGCGCGCGGAAAGCTATGCCAGGGTGCTGGATGTGACCTGGAAACTGTCGATGATCCCTCGTCACAGCCAGCAGTCTCGGGATTTAGCCTTACCGCTAAATCTGTCGCTGACCCATGATCTGTTTCAGGCGCGGCACGCGCGTTTCACCATGAGCAACCTGCTCAATTTTTTCGCCCTCGATGGTAATAACCCGTACAGCATTTTTAGCTGCGTCGAGATGGCGTGGAACAACGCTCACGCGGTGCGCGGCAGCCTGTCGGCGGAAGTATGGGAAAGCATCAACGCCACACGTATTGAGCTGCGAAAACTGCGTCAACAGGGCATCAGTGAACTGGGTAACGACGCTTTCTTTGAATGGGTCAAAGAGCGGGTGCATCTGTTTCGCGGAGCCATACTCGGTACGCTGCTGCGCAATGATGCCTTGAGTTTTATCGGTATCGGTACGTTGATTGAACGGGCATCTTCCACCGCGCAGTTGCTGCTTATTAAGGATCAACAATTGAACAGCGATCCTGACCCGGTGCGCGAGTACTACCGGCTGGATACGCTGCTCAACGCGGTCAGCGCTCGCGAAGCCTACAACAGCATCTACCGCCAGCCGGTAAGCCGCGAAACGGTGATGGAATTGCTGATTCTACGCAACGATGTACCCAGATCGCTGCGCGCCAGTATTTCCGATCTGGTCGGGCAACTGGAACAGATCGCCAACGATCGTTCACATCTGCCGCTACGCCTCGCACACCAGCTTAATGTCGATTTACGTTTTAGCACTCGCGATGATTTAGCGCAGGCCGATTTACAGGTCACCCTCAATGAACTGCTGGCGCGGATTAACGCGCTTTCTGACAGTATCAGACAAACCTATCTGGAGGCGTTATGAAACTGGTTATCGATCACCTGACCCGCTATGGCTACGATGAGGAAGTAAAATTTTCGACCCAGTATCTGCGTCTGACGCCGCGCAGCACCGGGCGACAGAAGATTACCGCCTGGACGTTAACCTTGCCGGACGGCTCCGCCGTCGCCACCACCGACGCGTGGGGCAACGTTTTGCATGTGCTGACGCTGGACAATCCGCATAAAGAGATCACCATTCGCGCCAGCGGGATCGTGGATATCGCGGAAGAGGGAGATGAGATCGGTGCGGAACCACAGGAGCTACTGTCGCCGCTGGTGTTCTTGCGCTGCACGCCGCTCACCCGCGCTGACGGCCCGATCCGCGAATTTGCCCAGCGCTGGTATCAACCGGAGGCTCAGGAGGAGAGCCTGAATCGGTTAATGGCGGAGCTGTTGCTGAGAATGCCCTATTCGCCGGGTGCGACGCAGGTGCAGGATTCCGCCGCCGATGCTTTTGCGCGGTCGAAAGGGGTTTGCCAGGATCATACCCATGTGTTCCTTGCCTGCTGCCGGGCGCTGGAGATCCCGGCGCGCTACGTCAGCGGCTACGTCTACAGCGATAACGCTCAGCACGTCGCCATGCACGCGTGGGCTGAAGTGTGGTTGAACGAACGCTGGCAGTCGTTTGATATTACGAATAATACCCGTAGCCTGAATCAGCATTTGCGGCTGGCGACCGGGCTGGACTATCTTGATGCTTGCCCGGTACGCGGCACTCGCCTCGGCGGCGGCGGAGAAATCATGTTAACTAACGCTGAAGTGCGCGAGCATTCGCAACAGGCGCAGCAGCAATAACGGCAGGAACAAAAAACGATGACCTACTGTGTGGCCATGTGTTTGTCAGATGGACTGGTATTTGCCTCAGACTCCCGTACCAATGCGGGAGTGGACCATATCGCAACGTTTAAAAAACTGCACGTTTTCCATCAGGATGGCGAACGCGTCATGGTGCTGCAGTCTGCGGGCAACCTGGCCACCACTCAGAGCGTCATTAGCCTGCTTAGCGCCCGCATTCGTACCCAGCAGGAGCCTAATTTGATGCAGGTCACCTCGCTCTACGATGCGGCGATGCTGATCGGCAAAACGCTACAGGAGGTGATTCAGCGTGACAGCAGCAACCAGCAGAACTGTGGTAATACCAACTTCAACTGCAACCTGCTGCTTGGTGGACAAATTGCCGGGGAAACCCACCGCCTGTTTCATATCTATCCGGAAGGCAACTTTATCGAAGCGACGCGCGATACGCCTTATTTTCAGATTGGCGAGAGCAAATACGGCAAGCCGATTATTGACCGGGTACTGTCAATGGAGACGCCGCTGGAGCAGGCAATGTGCTGCGCGCTGATTTCGATCGATTCAACCCTGCGCAGCAATCTTTCGGTAGGCCTGCCGCTGGATACGCTGCTTTACCGCAGCGGTAGCCTGAGCAGCGCCGGGCAGCATCGCATTACCGAAAGCGATCCTTACTTCAACACCATTCGTAAAGCGTGGTCCGAAGGGTTGCAAAACACTTTTTTGACGCTGCCGCCGTTTACGCCGGGCGGCGAGCTTTAAAGGCTGGGGCTGGTGCAAAATAGCGCCACCGGGAAGACAGTCTGACGTTGCGTTGCGGTGCTTTCCCGGAGGCGGCGCTTGACGCGCCTGTCCGGGCTACCAAATTGCAGACGGTGATGAACCCGTATCCCGGGAAGCCCCAGCGTCAACGGAAATGGCGGTGAAATCTACGGTTGGCAAATCGATCTTCAGCATCGGGCAAACCTCGTTTTATTGTGACGGTTATATCAGGAAATAGCTAAGGGCGGAAAATGCAACCATGCCGACAATCACCGTGGCGAACAGACTGCGCGTCACAACACCGGCAATGGTGGCGGCAAGAGCGGCCAGTAGAGAAATACTGATACCCGAACTGGTTAATGCCGGTTTACCCATCAGCTCCGCGACAATAATAGCCGCCATAATGGCGGAAGGAATAAAGCTGAGCCATTGCTGCAGGGCCGAAGCCAGGCGAAATCGTGAAAGCAGTAAAATCGGTACCGTGCGCATGAGCGCGGTCACCAGCGCTGAGGCAAGAATGGCCAGAATGATATTGCGTTCCATCTTATTTAGCCTCCTTGCCGAACAGACGTAATCCTGTTGTTGCCAACGTCGCCGCAACTGAGGCCGCGACGATGACCACGAGGCTCATATCAGTGTGCCCGGCGGTGAACAGCGTAATCAGCACCGCCACGGCAATGCTGAAGGTTTCCAGCATCTTACGCTGGCTGGCAAACCACAACGCCAGAACCAACCCGATAAACATTGATACCAGGCTAAAACTTAACCCCTCCATCAGCGAAGGCGGAAGCGCGGAGGCCAGCCCTGCGCCCACGATACAGGCGAGGATCCAGTTCAGCCAGGCGGCAAGGTTTAGCCCGAGCATCCACGAGTAAGGAACACCGTTGTGCACGCTGCCGCGCTGTACCGCCACGCCAAAGGTTTCGTCCGTCAGCAGCAGCCCGCTAACAATCTTTTGCAATGGGCTATATTGGCGAAAGAACACGCTCATGGCCGAACTCATCAACAGATAGCGCAGGTTAACCAGCAGCACGCTGAGCACCACCGAGGCCATTTCCGCGCCGGTTGCCCACAGAGAATAAAACAAAAACTGCGCCGAGCCTGCGTACAGCGCGCCTGCCAGTAGCGCCGTTTGCAGCGTGGTAAACCCGGATAAGGTTCCGATAGCACCGGCGGCGAAACCAATGCTCCAGTAGCCGGGAATAGTGGGCAAACAGGCGATGACCCCGGCGCGAAATTCCGCCATAGCCTCATCTCTTGATGAGGTCTCGTTATTTATCAACATCAAATAGTCCCATAGAGTGCGTTGCTGAATGGTAATCTTAAAAAATTGCTGGAAACGTTATAGTAAAATCCTGCGCATTTACGCAAACATCCCGCTTCCGGGATTAAAGGGCATCAAAGTGGGAAAAGAGGTTCGCGACGACATCAAGCTCTGGCGGGATAGTGAATTGCACGGTGGAATGGAGATCCTGCGTGCATCTTGCTACGAGCATAGCTATCCGCCGCATTTTCATGACGAATATGTGATAGCCGCTTTTGCCCGTGGTGCCCAGCGCACGCGTATTTGCCGCGAGCGGGGCGTGGCGGCGGCAGGCACGGTAATGGTGATCATGCCCGGTGAGGTGCATACCGGCGAAGCGGTGCAGCGCGATGAAGGCTGGGATTACTGCGCTTTTTACCCCTCGGCGGACCTGATTGACGAGGTTGCGCAAACGGTGATTGGCGGTAAGGGTGAAGTGAATTTTGGCGGTGAAGGGATGCGGCACGACCCGGCAATGGCCCGCCACGTGCTTCAGGTTTCCACAGTGCTTGGCGCCAGCCGCGATCCGCTGGAAAAAGAGTGTCTGATGTATCAGGTGCTTAATCTGCTGGTGGGGCGTTATGCCGAGCGCAGCGTTCGCGGAGGTCGACGGCCAGTCATCAGGGCCGATATTCGCCGGGCAATAGAGTTTCTGCACTGCGCTTATCAGCAGCCGCTGTCGGTCAAGGATATTGCGGCGGTCGCCGGGCTGAGCGAGTTCTATTTTATGCGTACTTTTCAGGCGCAGACCGGTTTATCTGTTCACCAGTATCTCACCCAGCTAAGACTTGTCAGGGCAAAAGGACTACTGGCTAAAGGCGCTGAGGCGGCGCAGGTGGCGACAGACGTCGGGTTCTACGATCAAAGCCATCTGATTAAATCTTTCCGCATGCACTTTGGCACTACGCCGGGTCTCTTCGCGGCGGCCTCACTTTAAAAAGGGCTGGGATTACGCGCGTCGATCCTCTCACCGCTGATGGGATGCGCAAAATGCAGCTCGCTGGCATGCAGCATCA
Source organism: Klebsiella sp. (assembly GCF_027492335.1). NCBI lineage: Bacteria > Pseudomonadati > Pseudomonadota > Gammaproteobacteria > Enterobacterales > Enterobacteriaceae > Klebsiella > Klebsiella sp. The sequence goes on from NZ_JAPUEW010000041.1 coordinate 181,138, forward strand.
GGCGCGTAGCACCTTCACTGCCCAGACCGCCGTACAGATCGCAGCCTAAAATCGGGTGACCTAGCCGCTGGCAGTGGATACGCAGTTGATGGGTGCGCCCGGTTTCCGGAGTCAGCTGTACCCGGGTCAGCGGTAATTCACTTTCAGAGTAGAAGCGCTCAATAACCCGATAGCGTGAGCGGGCAGGTTTACCGCTGAGCGCGCAAATCGTCATCAGGGGAAACAGCGCCGGGTCTTTAGCAATCGGCGCGTCTATCGTCCCTTCATCATCCGCCAGGTGCCCGCAAAGTAGCGCACTGTAAACCTTGGTTACCGCGCGCTGGCTAAACTGCTGGCAGAGCGCGGCATTGATAGCCTTATTGCGGGCAATGACCATCAGCCCTGAAGTGCCGAAATCAAGACGATGCACCAGCGTGCAGCCGGGAAATTGCTGCACCAGGCGATGATGCACCGAGTCGAGATTAAGCGGATTTTTGCCTGACAGGCTAAGCAGCCCCGAGGGTTTATCAATCAGCAGCAGATGCTCATCCTGGTAGAGAATGTTGATTTCAGCGTGGCACGGCGGAGCGATAAAGGTATCGATAATCGTAGACATCAGGCTGCACGAGTAGAGGGTGGATGCGGATAATAGCGAATTTTCTGACGCCAGGCGAATTACGCGCTGACGGTGTTGCTGGCCTTAATGTGCTGCCAGAAACGCTCGGCGGATTGATTGAGCCGCGCGCCGGAGCGGTAGATATAAGCGCCGATCGGCAACGACAGGCTCTCATCCATTATCGCCAGCCGGCCTTCCTCAAGCTCGCGCTTGATAGAATACTGCGGCAGCCAGCCTACGCCGTCGCCGTTGAGGATCATGCGTTTGAGCAGTTCGCTCATCGATGAAACAAAGGTCAGCGAAAAGGTAATCTCCGGTTTGCGGTCGATAACCTGATTCACCTGGCGACCCATATAGCTGTCGTTGGCGTATTTCATCAGCGGCAGCACGCCGCGATGTAAATTAAAAAGCGGTCTACCGTGTTTATCGCAAGGTGAGACGAGATGCAGCGCCGAGTCGAAAATTTTGTGATTGATAAACGGATAGTTCATCAGCTCTTCATTATAAAACGACAGAATAAAATCGCTTTTTCCCTCTTTAAGATTGAATACCGCGTCGTTGACGTTAATCGATTCAACATGGAAAGTCTTATTCTTGCGGTCGGTATAACCGGCGATAATTTCGGGGAGTAATAAAACGGAAAGCGAAGGCGCGGCGTCAATTCTTATTTTCTGGGTGGTGTTATTCAGTCCTTTTATTCGACTGATTTGAAAATCCATATCGTCGAGCATATTTCGCGCGTAGCCGATGAAAATTTTTCCACGGTTGGTCAACTGTAGCGGGTTTGCCGCGCGGTCAAAGATGCTGAAACCCAGCGAGGCCTCAAGTGCCTGGATGCGGCGGCTAAAGGAAGACTGCGAAATATTTCTACTTTTGGCCGCGAGCGTAAAGCTTCTGGACTCTTCCAGAGCAATCACATCGTAAAGCCATTTTACTTCAAGATTCGCCAGCACAGACCCGATCCTCAACACTGCATTAATAGCTATGCAATTTTAGCATAACGCATAGAAACTATGCAATTAACACAATCAACCACAAATGCTAACATTTTCTGCAGTTCAGCTTATTACTTAGCGGTAAAAGCGGCATTTTCAAAAGTACAGGCGACACCCTACACGAGCACGATTTTAAATCGCAAGCTCCGGTCTGCTCATCCTGTTTATTTATTTTCTGCCAGGATTTATCTGCTAAAAATAATCCGCCAGATTAAACAGGCTGAAATAACCGATGCATCTTATCCAGCCAATAGTTTGTCAGGAGTTCCATGTCACGTATTGAATCAGTAAAAGACGCTCTTCTTGAGCTTGGTATTCAGGAAAGCAGCGAGCTGTTTTACAACCCCGATTACGATCTGCTGATTGCGCATGAAACCAGCGCGGAATTAACCGGCGCGGCGCGTGGCGTCATGACCGAGTCCGGCGCGGTTGCCGTAGATACCGGGATTTTTACCGGACGCTCGCCGCGCGACAAATATATTGTCAGAGACTCCCTAACGCGCGATACCGTCTGGTGGGCCGACTCCGGTCTCGGTCGTAACGATAATAAACCGTTAACAACGGAAATCTGGGCTGACCTGAAGGCGCTGGTCGCCGGACAGCTTAGCGGCAAAAAACTGTATGTCGTTGATGCCTGGTGCGGTGCCAGTCCGGCGACACGCCTGGGTGTACGCTTTGTCACCGAGGTGGCGTGGCAGGCGCATTTCGTCAAAAACATGTTTATTGCTCCCAGCGCCGAAGAGCTGGCTGAATTTACGCCGGACTTCGTGGTGCTCAACGGTGCGGGATGCACCAACGAAAAATGGCAGGAGCAAGGGCTTAACTCAGAGAACTTTGTCGCCTTTAATCTCAGCGAGAACATTCAGCTGATCGGCGGTACCTGGTACGGCGGCGAGATGAAGAAAGGACTCTTCTCGGTAATGAACTATCTGCTGCCTCAGCAGGGGATTGCCTCAATGCACTGCTCGGCCAACCGCGGAGAAGCGGGCGACGTCGCGCTGTTCTTCGGCCTTTCTGGTACCGGTAAAACGACGCTTTCCACCGACCCGTTGCGCCAGCTCATCGGCGATGATGAGCACGGCTGGGATGACGATGGCGTGTTCAACTTTGAAGGCGGCTGTTACGCCAAGACTATCAATCTTGACCCGCTGGCTGAGCCGGAAATTTATCGTGCGATTCGCCGCAATGCGCTGCTGGAGAACGTGGTGGTCAGAGCTGACGGTAGCGTCGATTACGCCGATGGCAGTAAGACCGAGAACACCCGGGTCTCGTATCCTTTAGCACATATCGAAAATATCGTTAAGCCGGTATCCCGTGCGGGCCATCCGTCGAAGGTGATTTTCCTTGCCGCCGATGCTTTTGGCGTACTGCCGCCGGTTTCTCGTTTAACGACCGAACAGATGCAATATCACTTCCTGTCTGGCTTTACCTCGAAGCTGGCGGGGACCGAGCGCGGTATTACTCAACCCACGCCGACGTTCTCCGCCTGCTATGGCGCGGCGTTCCTGCTGCTGCACCCGACGCAGTATGCCAGCGTTCTGGCTGCTAAAATGGCGGAGTCTGGTGCCGAAGCCTGGCTGGTGAATACTGGCTGGAACGGGGAAGGCAAACGCCTGTCGCTGCGCGATACGCGTAATATCATCAACGCCATTTTAAACGGTACCACTGGCGAGCTGCGTGAAGAGGTGGTTCCGATCTTTGGTCTGTCGATCCCTGAAAGCGTCCCTGGCGTAGAGAGCGCGCTGCTCGACCCACGCAGCGGCTGGTCTTCTGCCGATAAGTGGCAGGAGAAAGCGGAAAGCCTGGCGCAGCTGTTTATGGATAACTTTAAACAGTATAGCGATACCGAGGCGGGAGCACGGCTGGCGTTAGCTGGTCCGGTCGTTAAAAAATCAGCTGTCACGGTATAATGCATTTCAGCATCAGAGTCCAACCCGGGCACCCGCTCGGGTTTTTTATGGTGCCGTTTTGGTCAGCAAAAAATCGATCAAGGCTTTCACCCGCTTCGTTTTCCCCGCGCTTTTCGGATAGTAAAGATAAACCGGCGGATAGGTTTTCCAGTAAGGCTCCATGACCGGAATAAACGTTTCCCGATCCGGCTGTAGCCAGTGGATGGGCTCAAACAATCGCCCAATGCCCAATCCGCTGCGGATCCCGTCGGCCATAACGTCAATATCGTTGCTGATGAGCTGTACCGGCATTTCTACGGTGAGCTGTTCTCCTTTATCTTCCAGCATCAGGGGCAGGATACGGTTGTTGGTGATAAACCGGTAGCCGATCAGCCTGTGCTGATGGAGGTCAGCTGGCAAGACGGGTGTACCAAATTCTTCAAGATAGGCCACCGAAGCGTAAAGCCCTTCGCGCAAAGGCTTCAGGAGCTGACGGGCGACGACGCCACCCTCAAGAATATCGCCAAAGCGGATACCCAGGTCGAATCTCTCCTCAATGATATTGATGGTTCCATCATAAACCGAAATCTCCAGTTGCACGCCAGGGTAACGCTGGCAGAACTCGGCCATAAAAGGTTTAAGTATCAGCAGGTAAGCAAAGCGGGAGAGGGTGATTCGGATCAGGCCGGAAGGCTGCTGGCTGCTCTCCTTAATACTGTCGAGGGCCTTTTCCAGTGAATCGACCGCCGCAGAGGTTTGCTGCAAAAGCTGTTGCCCGGCATCGGTCAGTTCAATACGCCGGGTAGTGCGGATAAACAGCGGATGACCAAGGTGCTGCTCAAGGAGTTTTAGCGCTTTACTGACCGACGGCGGGGTGATTTCCAGTTTGCGTGCCGCCGCCGAGATGCTTCCCTCTCGGGCAATGCTTTGAAAGATACGGATTTGATTGTAAATCACGTTATTCATCACTTCATCCTGATTCATCCTGGACGTGTATTGTTAGCCATTATCTAAAAGTCTTTGAACTATTAATACTCTAAAAAAAAGAATAGCGGCTGTTTAAACTGTTTGCATGTTCAACAATACCTTGTAATAGAAAGAAAAATGCAAAATATACTGATCGTTTCAGGGCATCCCAATCTGAGTGAGTCCGTCGGTAATGCCGCTATTCTTAACGAGGTGGCGCGAGCGCTGCCTGATGTTGAAATCCGTCGTCTGGATAGGCTCTATCCTGATTTCAATATTGATGTCTTCGCCGAGCAGGAGGCGCTGCTAAAAGCTGATGTTATCGTATGGCAATTTCCGTTCTCCTGGTATTCGCTGCCGGGGTTGATGAAATTATGGCTCGACCAGGTCTTCGTTCACGGCTTTGCCCACGGCTCAAAGGCTAAGCTCGGCGGTAAAAAACTCCTCCTCTCGTTTACCACCGGTGCTCCTTCAGTACTTTATGCCGCTGATGGTTTTTTCGGTCATGCCGTTGAGGATTATCTGGTTCAGTTTGCGACCACCGCTGCTCTGTGCAATCTGGAGTGGCAAGCGCCGATTTATACCTGCGGGATCAGCTATGCCGAGCGTGATGAGGCTAAGATAGCGCAGCAGAAAGCGATGGCTCAGGATCATGCTGGTCGCCTGATCGCCGCCTTAAACGCGTTATCCTGAGCAGATAAACCGGGAGTGACCAAATGCAATACAGACAGTTGGGCAACAGTGAGTTAACGGTATCGCGTATCTGCATGGGATGTATGGGATTTGGCGACGCCACCGCAGGCCAGCACAGCTGGACGCTTGACGAATCATCCAGCCGCGAAATTATCCGCTATGGGCTGGAGCAGGGGATTAATTTTTACGATACCGCGATTGCCTACCAAAATGGTTCCAGCGAACGCTATGTCGGACGGGCGCTGCGCGACATGGCAAAGCGCGATGACGTAGTGGTCGCGACGAAATTTCTGCCGCGGACGGCGCAGCAGATCGCAGATGGCGTAAGCGGCCAGCAGGCTATCGCACAATCTCTCGACCAGAGTCTGCGCAATCTGAGAATGGATTACGTCGATCTCTACATCTACCATATCTGGGACTATAACACGCCGATTCTTGACGTTCTTGAGGCGCTGCATCATGCGGTTAAAGTGGGGAAAGTACGCGCCATTGGTATTTCAAATTGCTATGCGTGGCAATTGGCCAAAGCCAATGTGCTGGCCGAACGTGAAGGCCTGACGCCCTTTGTTTGCGTGCAAAGCCACTACAATCTGATTATGCGCGAGGACGAACGCGAGTTGGCCGGGCTGTGCGCCGAGGATAATATCGCGATGACCCCCTATAGTGCGCTGGCCAGCGGTCGGCTTGCTCGCCTGGGTGATAATCAAACCCGGCGCGCCAGCGAAGATACTTATGCCAAGGGGAAGTATGATAAAACTGCGCAGCAGGACCGGGTCATCATTGAACGGGTGGCTGAGCTTGCCTCCCGTCGTCAGGTTTCCATGACGGAGATTTCGCTTGCCTGGCTATTAACGAAAGTAAGTGCGCCAGTGGTGGGGGCAACAAAAAAACACCATATTGACGGAGCGGTAAATGCGGTCAATTTACAGCTTAATAACGATGAGATTCGTTACCTGGAAGCGTGTTATCAACCGCATACTCTTTCGGGGGTTATGACGCAAAATACGGCGCAAACTAAAGACCAAAAGCAGGTCTGGACGCGTTGACAGAATATGGTCGCCACCGCAATCGTTGGGGGCGCGATTTACCGGTTGGCGTGCTCATGACAGGGAATTCCTGACCACGTCCGTTCAGTGCATCTGTTAAAAAAGATTATGTCGTGTTGATAGTTGTGCGCAAAATTGAGCAGACTCGCTACACTAGCCTCACGCATTTGCTGCCCTATTTTATTCATGAACAAAAAACGTTACCGGTTACGCACCCTTATGCTATTTCTGTCAGTTGGCGGGATAGTGTTGACCTCTGTGCTTCTGCTGAGTGCATTGACGGTGTTTCAGAAAGGAAATATTGAGAATAGCCTGTTGCAAGGCAATATTGCCTACGCACGCAAGCTTGCTGATACCACCGATCGCTATCTGGGCGTTGCGCAGCAAGAACTGGCGTACAGTGCCCACCTGATCATCGGGCTTCACGATCGTAAGCAGTTGAGAGAAGAGGCTGACAGGTTGCGGATGCAGTCCGGTTTTTTCAATTCAGTGGTGATAGTGACGGCTGATGCGGTGATCGCTGCAACCTCCCCGGAGAGCCTCAATCTGGTTGGATTAACGTTGCATTCTGAAGCCAGTAAGCATGCCATCCGCAGCCAAAAAGCTTATATATCACCGCCATTCACCTCCGCGACGGGTAACTACGTTGTCTTTATTTCGCAACCGTTATTCTCACGTGAAGGCCACTACATTGGTTTTATCGGCGGTACTATCTATCTAAAAAAACACAGCATGCTGAGTGAAATTCTGGGTCAGCATTTTTATGCAAACCAGGCGGATGTCAGTATCGTCACGGCAGAAGGGCGGATTCTTTTTAGCGACGATCCCGTGTTGATTGGTACCGATGTGAGTACTGATTCGGCCATCAAAGCCAGGCTGGCGCACGCGGGTAGCGGTCACTTCGTGGATAAACAAAAAAGTGGTGCCAGCCTTATCGGCTACGCAAGCCTGCAGCAGGCCGACTGGAAAGTTTTCATTTCAGGCACTTCTGAAAACGTCTCTCGTATTTTGATGAAGACCATCATTAATGCTTTCTGGTTCACTCTGGGCATTATTATTCTGACTATCGCTATAGTGATATTTTTTGCCGGGCGAATCTCTATGCCTCTGGAAAAACTGGCCAAATTTACCCGCACTGAAGATAGCGATAAAGCGCTTAAGCAATTGGCTCAGCTCAATCCTGGCTATCAGGAGGCGGAGCGTTTGAGGGAAGCCGTCAGCCATCATCTGGAAACAATGTCGCGACAGGTTAATTTACTTAGCGATGAGGCAATGACGGATCCGCTCACGGGTCTTTATAACCGTAAAGGGTTCAGCTCTTTGGTTGAAGAGCGTTTTTTGGTCGGTGAACACTGCGTTATTGCTATTGATATTGACCACTTCAAGGACATCAACGATCGCCTGGGCCATGATGGGGGGGATGCGGTTCTGGTTAGCTTTGGCAAACTGCTTCGATCGCTGGCGCGGCAAAATGATATTGTCTGCCGGTTCGGTGGGGAAGAATTTATCCTCTTCCTACCGGATTGCACTCTTGAGACTGCGGCTTCCGCCGTGGAACGCATACGGGTTGCGGTATCCGAGACGCAGTTTCCAAACGGCGCCAAAGTGACTCTTTCGGCCGGAGTGGCAGCACTCGCTGACTGTGATGATATCAGCCAACTCCTGCGGCAGGCGGATCTGGCAATGTATCAAGCCAAAGGAGCCGGGAGGAATCAGGTGTGGGTTAGTGATAAGCAAGGATTTGCGCTTTACAAAAATTGAGCAGACGGGGCCGTATCACCTGTCTTGCTGAAGGCGTGAATCCTCACAAAATTATCGCATCAATGCTGATAATCTGCTGGTGACTTTTTATCCGTGCTTAACCCAGAGTAATTTATCTACCGGGAAACCCAGTTCGCGAGCAATGCCGAGATACTCTTGCTTGACGGCATCGGGGATCGTCGGCGTGCGCGCCAGGATCCACAGGTAATCTCGATTTGGGCCGCTGACTAACGCGTATTGATATTTATCATCCAGCGCGATCACATTGTAGCCGCCATAAAACGGCCCAAAGAATGAAACTTTAAGCGCTGCAGTGGTCGGTGCGCCGGTAAAAAAGGCTTTGCCTTGGCTCTCATTCCATTTTTGTTTCTGCAGATCAAAACCCCGGTTGAGAACGCTGATCCCGCCATCATCGCGTTTACCGTAAGTTGCGGTTACTTGTTCAAGACCGCGTTCAAAACGATTCTCCAGGCGTGCGATTTCGTACCATTTGCCAAGGTAGCGACCGGCGTTAAACCCTATGATGGGCTGGACCCCTTTCGGAGGGGTTGGGGATTTACAAGCAACCAACGTCAGTGCAATAGCGACGCCGGTCAGAACGGGCCATATTTTCATCGGAAGTCCTTTTATCAACTCGGTGAAAACTAAGTGTAGCCCAGGCTTTAGGCGTTTCATTCGCTGTGGTAATAATCGCTGTATATTAGGAAAAATCTTTTCTTGCTCATCGTCCCGTGTCATGGAAGGTATATGGAGTTATGATGAGAAGAATACTATGGCCGAAAAGAAGGGATGCTCAACAGGCGATGAGGACCAGGCCTGCTTATTTGCAGGCCTGGTCATTCGAGGACTATTGATGCTGCTGCAGTATTTTCAGGAAGTCTTGCTTGTTGGAGATGAGTGACAACGCCCTGGCAATAATTTCATCGCTAAAAATAGAGGCGATTTCTCTCAGGACATCGATATGCTCGCTCTCTTTAGCAATAACGCCGATAGCAATGAACATGACATTGCTTCTATCCCAGATTACGCCATCAGGAAACTGAAAGATTTCCACTCCGCTTTTAACAATAATATTAGTTGCTGACTTAGGAAGATGCGGCAGCGTAATGCCGTTACCTAAAAAAGTAGAGACCTGACGTTCTCTCTCGTTGAGGAAAACAACGCAATCCTCGCTGACATATCCCTTTTTTCTGAAGTCAGCACCAATCATGGAAAGAACTTCGGCTTTATTTTTGGCCTGACATGATAAGTGCAAGTTATCCAGCGTAATATTATCGATCATAATCCGCTTTCCTTTGTCGCTGTGTTGAGTTGTGCATCATATTTATTCGAGGAAAGTTCTTCTTCTAACTGTTCCAGCGATTTGTTCGATGTTTCTGGCAACGCTGTTATGACAAATATGATAGCTAAATAGTTAATGGCAGCGAAGATAAGGAACACCGGGCCCAACCCGAGTTTGGCCTGTAATAAAGGGAACAGATAGCTGACTATCGCATTCATTACCCACATGAAAAATACCGAGATACCCATCGATAATCCGCGGAATTTCAGTGGGAAGAGTTCGGCTAATACCACCCATGTAATAAAGCCCATCGTCCCCTGCATGACCCCAACGAACATCGCGCCAAGCAGCCAGATTGCGGTGGCTTTAATATCGCCGACGAGGGTGTAGTCTACGCCAGCGATGATTAGGTGGAGGGTTGCCATGAGAGCAAAGCCGTAGATGATGATGGTCTTGCGTTTAAAACGGTCAACGAGGTACATCACGCCGAATATCATGCCACCTACTGAAAATACGCCATTGAGCACGTTGCATATCAGTGAAGTTCTTTCCGAGAACCCTGCAGTACTCAGGATTTCCGTGCCATAGTACATAATGACGTTGACGCCGGTGGTTTGTTGCAAGGCGGCCCAAACGATGCCAACGATGAGTAATTTGAGAATCCACGGTGTCTGAAGAATCGTTACGAAAGAGTTTTTATTAGCCAGTTTTTTATCCGCTTCGATTTTAATTAACGTTGTGATGTCATTGAATTCTTTCATCGCACGTTCGAGCGGACGAATTTGTTTTAATATTTCCAGGGCTTCTTCATGGCGGTTTTTACTGATCAACCAGCGGGGGCTTTCAGGCGAGCGCAACATACCGACAAACAAGCAGATGGCGGGTATGGTTTGTACCATTAGCATATATCGCCAGACTTCGGGGAGGTGGCCCCAGACAATGCCTATAATGGCGTTGATGGCAAATGCGGCCAACTGTCCGATAACAATCGCTACTTCGTTTAAGCCAGTCAGTTTACCGCGCATTTCCGTTGGTGCGACTTCAGAAATAAATGTTGGTGCGGTTACTGAGGCGCCACCGACAGCATAACCCAGAATAAAACGAGAAATAAGAAGAACCGTGATATCTGGAGCAAGTGCGGACATTAGTGCGCCGATGAAAAAAACAAATGATAAAAAGAGCAGGTACTTTCTTCTGCCAAAGAAATCGGCGAACTTCCCTCCGAAAACGCTACCTAAGGCGGCACCGATCAGCAACACGCTCATTACCAGACCTTCTGTGGTTGGTGTCAGAGCCATATATTGTTTCAGTGAGGAAAATGCACCATTAATAACTCCTGTGTCGTAACCGAATAGCAGGCCGCCAAATGTTGCTACTAAAGTGATTTGGTGTAGTCGTTTTCTCTGTTGTAGGTTCAGATTCATTATAAGAGACATTTTTATACCTTTTGTTTTGATTAACGGCACAAGATAAAAATAAATCATCCCCAACCATGGCCGATCTTTTAGTTCGCTAGCATATGACGGGCATGAAATGATTTTTGTTCTTTGTGCTACTTAGCTCTTTTAGTTATTCGCTAAATAAATCCGGTCAAAGAGGCTTCTTTTGATTAATGATGAATCATCAGTATATGTAGGGGGTTTTCCTCCGGGGTCGTTGGCGTACAGAATGTCCCCGGTAGCATTTTCGTGTGAACTGGTGGTGGTATGGCAATCGCCAACATAGACGGTACCAATAAGTTCTGATTTCACTTCTCTCATGGAATCCTCCGGGGGGGTTAGGATTTCTGCTGCACCTTAACGTAATCAAAGTGCGTTTAGTGAGGTGAGATTATGGCATTTAATTTTGAAATGAAAATGCAAATAGATCACATTTTGGAAATTTCATTTCGATTGCGGTGGGTCCGAATGAGTACTCATGGCATCAGATACAATGATGTTTTTATAACATATTGATATTGAATGTTATTTTTTAACATTTAAAAGATTGTGGATTATGATTTCTTGGGATTTAATGTTAAATTTATGATATATATCACATTTGTTATTAAAACTCATTAATGAAATTAAAATTCTATTTTTGTATTTATTTTATATTTTATTCGAAATTTGATGGACTGAAAACCACTCCCGGCAGAACCTGGATGGCAAGTCTGAGTTGGCAAGAGAAGTGGTAAAGGGTAGGGGCGCGGATCTTTACTGTTTGACTTGTGACCGCTAATTCAAATGTATCTTGTATGAGTCGGGGCATAAAAAAATCCACGCATCTGCGTGGATTTTTTAGTGATAAAAAGAGATTAGACGTTGAACAGGAAGTTCATGATATCGCCATCTTTAACAATATAATCTTTACCTTCAGCACGCATTTTCCCGGCTTCTTTAGCACCTTGCTCACCTTTATAGGTAATAAAGTCATCAAAGGCGATGGTTTGGGCGCGGATAAAGCCTTTTTCGAAGTCGGTGTGGATTTTACCTGCCGCCTGCGGTGCAGTTGCACCGACTGGGATGGTCCACGCACGAACTTCTTTCACGCCAGCGGTGAAGTAGGTTTGCAGGTTCAACAGTTCGTAACCAGCGCGGATAACTCGGTTCAGACCCGGTTCTTCAATTCCCAGTTCAGCCATGAACTCCTCGCGATCGGCATCGTCGAGTTCAGCGATATCGGATTCAACAGCGGCGCAAACGGCAACCACGACAGAACCTTCCGCAGCTGCGATTTCGCGCACTTTATCGAGGTACGGGTTATTCTCAAAACCGTCTTCGTTGACGTTAGCGATATACATGGTTGGCTTCAGGGTCAGGAAGCTCAGGTATTTAATCGCTGCTTTGTCTTCTTCGGTCAGGTTTTTCAGCGCACGCAGCATACCGGCGTTTTCCAGCTGCGGCAGGCATTTTTCCAGAGCAGCCTGCTCAGCTTTAGCGTCTTTATCGCCGCCTTTGGCCTTTTTCTGCACGCGGTGCAGGGCGCGCTCACAGGTGTCCAGATCGGACAGCGCCAGTTCGGTGTTGATAACTTCGATATCGTCAGCCGGATCCACTTTATTGTTAACGTGGATAATGTTGTCGTTTTCAAAGCAGCGCACCACGTGACCGATAGCTTCAGTTTCACGAATGTTGGTCAGAAACTGGTTACCCAGACCTTCGCCTTTAGACGCGCCTTTTACCAGACCTGCGATATCGACGAATTCCATGGTGGTTGGCAGGATACGCTGTGGTTTGACGATTTCAGCCAGTTTGTCCAGACGCGGATCGGGCATCGGAACGACACCGGTGTTCGGCTCGATGGTACAGAAGGGGAAGTTGGCCGCTTCAATACCCGCTTTGGTGAGCGCATTGAACAGGGTGGATTTGCCGACGTTGGGCAAACCGACGATACCGCATTTGAATCCCATGATTTAAATCACCTTAATCTTTGGATAATCAACCTGTTACAGTGAGCAGATTGTAGAAAAGTAAATAGCTTTGCCTATTATACACCGTGCGCGGCAAAAATTCCGCACGTCGACCGGTTATTGCGCTTTAAAAGCGTGCAATCGGTTGGTTGCTTTGGTGAGACCCTCTTTCAGCCAAACTTCGGTACAACGCACCGCTTCGTCAACAGCTTCATCAATGAGTTTCTGTTCGCTAACGGGCGGTTTCCCCAAAACAAAACCGACAACTTTATTTTTATCGCCCGGATGACCGATTCCCACACGTAAGCGGTGAAAGTTCGGGTTATTACCCAGTTTGTTGATGATGTCTTTCAGGCCATTATGGCCGCCATGGCCGCCGCCAAGTTTGAATTTAGCTACGCCGGGCGGCAGGTCGAGCTCATCATGGGCCACCAGAATTTCATCTGGATTGATGCGAAAGAAGGTTGCCATTGCCGATACGGCTTTACCGCTAAGATTCATAAAGGTGGTGGGTACCAGCAGACGAACATCTTCACCAGCAAGGTTAATCCGTGAGGTGTAGCCGAAGAATTTGCTCTCTTCGCGCAGCGGTGCGCGGTTGCGCTCAGCTAATAAATCTACATACCAGGCACCGGCGTTATGTCGGGTCGCTGCGTATTCAGCGCCGGGATTCGCCAGGCCGACAATCAATTTTATGGTCACTTTTCTGTCCTGAATGGGTCGTTCTCTGGCGCGTAGTGTACTGTCTGCGCGCGCAGTTGACAAAATTCTGCCAGCGAAACGCTGCGTGTCATGATGGTTTCGGGTTTGAACAATTAGAATTTGATGTAGTTCAGTAGGTTATTTGTAAACTTTTGTTGGTTTGATGTTCGCTTATGTGATCGTCCACGCAATCGCCTTATTGGTCATTGTCTATACTATACCTACAAGATTTGGGGATATTCCCATGCAACCCAAGGTTCCGGAGGTGACATATGAAACGCAGAAACGCTTCGTTACTCGGTAATGTGCTGATGGGGTTGGGGTTGGTCGTCATGGTTGTCGGCGTTGGTTACTCTATTCTAAACCAGCTTCCGCAGCTTGACCTGCCGCAGTTTTTTGCGCATGGCGCAATCTTAAGCATTTTTGTCGGCGCGGTTCTGTGGCTGGCAGGTGCGCGTATCGGCGGCCATGAACAGGTCAGCGACAGATATTGGTGGGTTCGTCACTACGACAAACGCTGCCGCCGCGATCAGCATCGCCACAGCTGAGTGAATTCCATTCCGCCAGCCGTTCATGACGGCTGGTGCGTTCTATCATAGCCTGGGCAGGCTATTCCTCTATTGTTGTCTAAATTCCCTTTCCGTTACCCTTTTCGAATACTACGGCGCGATCCAAATTCGTATACTTAGCACTTGACCCTGACGTAACGTCAGACAGCAGAGTGGCGTCACTGGTAAACGAAAGGAGCAGTCATGTTAATTCAGGTGGGAGAACTGGCGAAGCGTGCCGGAATAACCGTTCGCACGCTACATCACTATGAACAAACAGGATTGCTGACCCCTTCAGCCAGAAGCGCGGCGGGTTACCGGCTATACAATCTGGCGGCCGTTCAGCGGCTGCATATGATCAAGGTGTTGGCTCAGGCCGGGCTGGAACTCGCCACTATTAAGGACTATCTCGCCAGGGATGCTTTCTCGCTGTCTGACCTGCTGGTCAAGCAGATAACCACTCTTGATCGGCAGCTACAAACCATCTCAACGCTACGCGAACGGCTGGCGCTGCTGCGCGATGAGTTAGACAGGGGAAGCGACCCCGATCTGGAGTCCTGGCTACAGATGCTGGAGCTAATGAAAATGTACGATCGCTGGTTTAGTCAACAGGAACTACAGGTGCTGCCGTTCGCGGAGCAGGATGAGCAACGTAATCAAGCCTGGCGGGCGCTGGTTAATGAAGTTCAGGGATTAATGCGCAAGCAATGCCCGGCAGATGCCCCTCAGGCGATGAGTCTGGCGACACGCTGGATGGAACAGTTAGAGCAGGATACCGCCGGACGACCTGAATTTTTGACCCGGCTGAATGAAATGCATGCCGCCGAACCACAGATGTGCGAACAAACCGGCGTTACCCCGCAGATCATTGATTTTATCACTCACGCTTTTGCGGAAAGTAAGCTGGAGATCTGGGCGCGCTATCTGAACGCCGAGGAGCTGGCGTTTACCCGGCAGCACTATTTCGATCGGCTGATGGAATGGCCGGCGCTGGTGGCCGATCTGCATTATGCGTGTCGCGAACAGCTGAAACCAGCTTCATCGCAAGGACAGCATCTTGCACAACGCTGGCTGGCGTTGTTTCAATCTTACGCCGGAGATAACCCGCAAACTCAACAGAAATTTCGCAACGCGATGGAGCAGGAGCCGCATTTGATGAAGGGAACGTGGATGACTCCGGAGGTGCTTGCCTGGCTTCAGCAGGCTATAGGGGTGATGATGCGGCAGGCACAGGGGCCTGCCGCCAGGTAATTAAATGTCCGCCAGCGCGGCGTTACGATCCGGGTAAAAGCTCAGGCGACCCGCAATCGGTTTAACGCCTGCGCGCGCCAAAGTACGCAGCGGTTGAAACTCGAGGTTAGAGACGCGCAGCTCACAGCCTTCCGGCAGCTTATTGACAAAGCGCTGGAAGGCATCAAGCCCACCTGCATCCAGCACCGGCACCGCATCCCACTTCAGCACAACGATACGTTTACCTTCAACCCGCGTTTCCAGATCGGTAAACAACCCCTCAGCGGCAGCGAAGAACAGTGGCCCTATCACGCGCAGCACCAACACATCGTCAGGCACTTCAACGTTGACCGGCGCGAGACGAGTCATGCGCGCAATCCGGCGCATAAACAGCAGTGAGGCCAGCACGATACCAACGCTGATGGCGATAACCATATCAAACAGCACGGTCAGCGACATACACATCAGCAGTACGATAATGTCGTCTTTCGGGCCGTGACGCAGTAAGTTCACAACCTTATGCGCCTCGCTCATATTCCATGCCACCATCAGCAGCAGCGCCGCCATCGCGGAAAGCGGCAGCCAGGAAAGCAGCGGCGCGAGGACCAGTAGTGCCATGATCACCAGCAGGGCGTGGATCACGGCGGAAACAGGTGAGGTTGCGCCAGCACGAACGTTTGCTGCTGAACGGGCAATGGCGGCAGTGGCCGTAATACCGCCGAAGAACGGTGCAACGATGTTGCCAAGGCCCTGGCCAATCAGTTCACTATTGGCTTTATGCTTGGTGCCGGTCATGCCATCCAATACCACGGCGCAGAGCAGCGATTCAATCGCCCCTAGCATAGCCATCGAAAACGCCGCCGGGAGCAGTGCCTGCAGCGAGGCCCAACTGAGCGTAAAGTCCGAACCGGGCATATCCCACGGCAGAACCAACTGCGGCAGCAGTTGCGGAATACCGTTGCCCTGGCTGCCGTCGGCGAGAATATAGTGGAACTGAGAGCCGATAGTGGCGACGTGGCCGCCAACCAGGTTAACTACGCCCATCACCGCACAGCCTGCCAATAGAGCTGGAAGGTGGCCTGGAAGACGGATCCCCAGGCGCGGCCAGAAAATTAAGATCCCTAGCGTGACCACGCCAATAGCCGCATCACCGAGGTTAATCGTCGGCAGGGCCATAAACAGAGCACCGACTTTCTGCAAATAATGTTCAGGCACGTGGGCCATCTGTAGGCCGAGGAAATCTTTAATCTGCATGGTACCAATGGTGATACCAATCCCGGAGGTAAAACCGAGCGTGACCGACAGCGGGATGTACTCAATCAGGCGACCAAAGCGTGCCAGGCCGAAAAGAATTAAAAACACCCCCGACATTAACGTCGCCACCAGCAGCCCCGCAAGGCCAAACTGCTGCGAAACCGGGTACAGGATGACCACGAAAGCGGCAGTTGGCCCGGAAACGCTGAAGCGTGAGCCGCCGGTTAATGCAATCACGATCCCCGCCACCGCCGAGGTATAGAGACCGTACTGCGGTGCTACGCCGCTGCCTATTGCCAGCGCCATCGCCAGAGGAATGGCGATGATCCCGACGGTAATCCCGGCAATGACATCACGGGTAAATCGCGATGCGGTATATTTTTCTTTCCAGCAAGCGTCGATGAGGGCGCGGAAAGGCATCACATGTGAGGAAAATAATCTATTCACAATAATGTTTCATCCATGAGCGCATCATCTGTCAACTGAATGGCAGGTGAAGGAGGCATTAATCATACAAATTAGGTTTAGAGACAAAAAAACCCGCCGCAGCGGGTTTTTATGCCGGGCTCGATTAGTGTTCGAACATGGCAGAGATGGATTCTTCGTTGCTGATACGACGAATCGCTTCGGCCAGCATGCCAGACAGCGTCAGAGTACGAACTTTTGCCAGCGCTTTGATTTCTGGTGCCAGTGGAATGGTATCGCAGACGACGAATTCGTCAATCACAGAGTTTTGGATATTCTGGATAGCATTACCTGAGAAGATCGGGTGCGTTGCGTAAGCGAATACGCGTTTAGCGCCACGTTCTTTCAGTGCTTCTGCTGCTTTACACAGGGTACCGCCAGTATCAATCATATCGTCAACCATCACGCAGTCACGACCAGCGACGTCACCGATGATGTGCATCACCTGAGAGACGTTAGCGCGCGGGCGACGTTTGTCGATAATAGCCATGTCGGTATCGTGCAGCAGCTTGGCAATAGCACGAGCACGAACGACGCCGCCGATGTCCGGAGAAACCACAATTGGGTTATCCAGATTCAGCTGCAGCATGTCTTCCAGCAGGATTGGGCTGCCGAATACGTTATCAACCGGAACATCAAAGAAGCCCTGAATTTGTTCTGCATGCAGATCAACGGTCAGGACACGGTCGACGCCAACGCTGGACAGGAAGTCGGCAACCACTTTTGCGGTGATAGGTACGCGAGCAGAACGAACACGACGGTCCTGGCGAGCATAACCGAAGTAGGGGATAACAGCGGTGATACGACCTGCCGAAGCACGACGCAGAGCATCAACCATAACAACCAATTCCATCAGGTTGTCATTGGTGGGAGCACAAGTGGACTGGATGATGAAAATATCACCACCGCGTACGTTTTCATTGATTTGTACGCTGACTTCGCCGTCGCTAAAACGACCTACAGCGGCGTCGCCAAGAGAAGTGTACAGGCGGTTGGCAATACGTTGTGCTAGTTCCGGGGTAGCGTTACCAGCAAAAAGCTTCATATCAGGCACGAGAAGAACCTCAGGCATGCGTCCAGTGGTGGATGAAACGGGCCAAAAACTGTGCGGGTCGGCACGATTCCATCCAGGCGGTGTATTTAAAGAGCTCGATG
The DNA here is from genome assembly GCF_027492335.1 of Klebsiella sp. Classification (NCBI taxonomy): domain Bacteria; kingdom Pseudomonadati; phylum Pseudomonadota; class Gammaproteobacteria; order Enterobacterales; family Enterobacteriaceae; genus Klebsiella; species Klebsiella sp. The sequence goes on from NZ_JAPUEW010000041.1 coordinate 199,110, forward strand.
CAACGTCTGGAACAGGGTGACGTTGTCACCGTAACTCAGTATCCCCGGCGTACTCGCCGTTTTTTGCTAAATTCAGCAGGACTTAGAGCAGCGATTGCTTGAGCGGAGAGATGTTAACACCTCGCGCTACAAAGCCATGCAGCCATGCCGGGGCTTTTTTAAGCACCTGACGAGCGGCGGATTCAGTGTCAAATTCAGCAAACACACATGCACCGGTACCAGTCAGGCGCGACGGCGCATATTCTAGCAGCCAGGAAAGCGCCGCATCAACCTCGCGAAAACGTTTTCTTGCGATAACCTCGCAATCATTGCCGAATTTACATTTTAATAACGTATTAATTGACCTGCTCGGGGTATCACGAGGAAGTTCCGGATCGCGAAAAATGATCGGTGTGGGGATGCTGACCCCCGGATGCGCTACCAGATACCACTTTTCTTCTGGCTCTACCGGCGTCAGGATTTCACCCACGCCTTCGGCAAAAGCCGCATGACCGCGAACGAACACCGGTACGTCAGCACCTAGCTGCAAACCTAAAGCGGCCAGTTCATCTTCTGAAAGATGGCAGCCCCATAGATGATTAAGCGCTACCAGTACGGTGGCCGCGTTGGACGAACCGCCGCCGAGACCGCCGCCCATGGGGAGAATCTTATCGATGCTGATGTCGGCGCCACTGCCTGCGGGCAGGGTCCCGCGCTCAGAGGCTGCCTGCATTAATAACCTTGCCGCGCGGATAATCAGGTTCTCATCATCCGGCACGCCGTCCACCGGCGTCAGCAGGCGCAGTTGACCATCATCACGCGGTTCGATGGTCAACGTGTCGCCATAATCAAGGAACTGAAACAGCGTCTGCAGCGTGTGATAACCATCGGCACGCTGTCCGGTAATGTACAAAAACAGATTCAGCTTCGCAGGAGAGGGCCAGCGGGTCATCATTTCACAATCCAGTTATCCATTTTCAGCTTGATGCGCTGACTGCCGTTGTTGAGTTCCATATTGGCCGGAAGTGAGGGTTTCGTATCAGTGGTGTAGCCGCTATAGGTGACATGCCAGGTCTTGCCGTTTTGCGTGTAGTTCAACTCGCGCAGGCGGTACTGATCATCAAGCGAGTAGTCGGTAGCTTCGCCAGGCAGGCCAATAATCCACTGACGCAGGCTGTTGAGCGGAATCGGCATGCCGGTCAGGCGGCCAATCATCTCTTCTGCATCGGTCGCGGTGTAGGTCTGTCCTTTATTGTCAATCATCTGCACGCTGCCCGGCTGCGCGGTCAACGACAGTTCTGTGCTGCCGAGCGGGTTAGTCAGCAGCAGACGATAGCGGTCCTGGCCGGTCTGCTGCCAGAAGAAACGGGCATACACTTTTTGTTCATCTGAGAGGTAAGCAAAAGCGCCGCGTGTCTGGAACTGATTGAGATTGCGGACATCTTGCTGGTGCTGACGCCACTGCGGAGCGTCAGGGCTTTTACCTGGTCCTTGCGGAGCGTTAATCGTACAGGCGGTCAGAACGAGGCTGGCCAGCGGCAACAGGCGGAACAGTCGATTCATAATGATGACAAATCCTTGATGTCTACAGTGAAATACGGCGAATGGGATAAAGTCGCGGCCGATTTGTGTAGCGGGTTACAATAATAACCTTTAATGCTAGCGTCGCCGGGCGGTAGCGTCTACGTTCAAGTTGTCTGAAATCAAAAAATTACCGTTAATGGCTATTACTGATTAGCTATTACTCCAAAAGGGGAGGCTCTCTTTTATTGATTACGCGCATCCTGTATGATGCCCCCAGACTAACCTTAGCAACGCTGGTACTACTCCCTCACAATGACCCTTTTAGCTCTTGGCATTAATCACAAAACAGCCCCGGTAGCGCTGCGAGAACGCGTAACGTTTTCGCCGGATACGCTCGACCAGGCGCTGGAGAGCTTGCTGGCTCAGCCAATGGTGCAGGGCGGGGTGGTGCTGTCGACCTGCAACCGTACGGAACTTTACCTCAGCGTTGAGGAGCAGGATAACCTCCAGGAAGTCCTGATCCGCTGGCTGTGTGACTATCACGGCCTGAATGAAGACGAACTGCGTAAAAGCCTCTATTGGCACCAGGATAACGATGCGGTCAGCCATTTGATGCGCGTTGCCAGCGGGCTGGACTCGCTGGTGCTTGGCGAACCACAGATCCTCGGTCAGGTGAAAAAAGCCTTTGCCGATTCCAGCCGCGGGCATCTGAACGTCAGCGAACTGGAGCGCATGTTCCAGAAGTCGTTCTCGGTGGCCAAACGCGTGCGTACCGAAACCGATATTGGTGCCAGCGCGGTCTCGGTCGCGTTTGCTGCCTGTACTCTGGCGCGTCAAATCTTTGAATCACTGTCAAGCGTCACGGTGCTGCTGGTCGGCGCCGGGGAAACCATCGAACTGGTGGCCCGCCATTTGCGTGAGCACAAGGTGCGCAAGATGGTGATTGCCAACCGTACCCGCGAGCGTGCTCAGGCGCTGGCCGATGAAGTCGGCGCAGAGGTCATCTCCCTGAGTGATATCGACGAACGTTTGAAAGAAGCCGACATTATTATTAGCTCTACCGCCAGCCCGCTGCCCATTATCGGCAAAGGGATGGTGGAGCGCGCGCTGAAGGCGCGCCGCAATCAGCCGATGCTGCTGGTAGATATCGCGGTACCGCGTGATGTTGAACCCGAAGTTGGCAAGCTGGCGAACGCCTATCTCTATAGTGTGGACGATCTACAAAACATCATTCAGCATAATCTGGCGCAGCGAAAAGCCGCGGCGGTGCAGGCTGAAACCATTGTCGAGCAGGAAACCAGCGAATTTATGGCCTGGCTGCGTGCCCAGAGCGCCAGCGAGACTATCCGCGAATATCGTTCTCAGGCTGAGCTGGTCCGCGACGAGCTGACGGCGAAGGCGCTTGCTGCGCTGAGCCAGGGCGGCGATGCGCAGGAAATCATGCAGGACCTGGCGCGTAAGTTGACTAACCGCCTGATCCACTCGCCAACCAAATCTCTTCAGCAGGCTGCCCGTGACGGGGATGATGAACGCCTGCATATTCTGCGCAACAGCCTCGGGCTGGAATAGCGCACCTTTCTCTCTTTTTTAGAACAGGGTGATTTCACGCCTATGAAGCCTTCTATTGTTGCCAAACTGGAAGCTCTTTACGAGCGCCACGAGGAAGTTCAGGCGCTGCTCGGCGACGCTGCGACTATCGCCGATCAAGATAAATTTCGCGCATTATCGCGAGAGTACGCACAGCTGAGCGACGTGGCTCGTTGCTATACCGACTGGCGTCAGTTGCAGGATGATATTGAAACTGCGCAGATGATGCTCGACGACCCGGAAATGCGCGAAATGGCGCAGGAAGAGCTGCGTGAAGCGAAAGAAAAAGGCGAGCAGATGGAACAGCAGCTGCAGGTTCTGCTGCTGCCAAAAGATCCGGATGACGAACGTAACGCTTTTGTCGAAGTGCGCGCCGGTACCGGCGGTGATGAAGCTGCGTTGTTTGCCGGCGATCTGTTCCGTATGTACACTCGTTATGCCGAAGCCCGCCGCTGGCGTGTGGAAATCATGAGCGCTAACGAAGGCGAACATGGTGGTTTTAAAGAAGTGATTGCTAAGATCAGCGGCGATGGCGTCTATGGTCGCCTGAAGTTCGAATCTGGCGGCCATCGCGTTCAACGCGTACCGGCAACCGAGTCTCAGGGCCGTATCCATACTTCTGCCTGTACCGTGGCGGTGATGCCGGAGCTGCCGGAAGCCGAAATGCCGGAAATTAACGCGGGCGATCTGCGTATTGATACCTTCCGCTCTTCCGGGGCGGGTGGTCAGCACGTTAACACCACCGATTCGGCTATCCGTATTACCCACTTGCCGACTGGTATCGTCGTTGAGTGCCAGGACGAACGTTCCCAGCACAAAAACAAAGCCAAAGCGCTGTCGGTGCTGGGCGCGCGTATTCGCGCTGCGGAAGTGGCTAAACGCCAGCAGGCGGAAGCCTCCGAGCGCCGTAACCTGTTGGGAAGCGGCGATCGCAGCGATCGTAACCGCACCTATAACTATCCGCAGGGGCGTGTTACCGATCACCGCATTAACCTGACGCTTTACCGTCTGGATGAGGCGATGGAAGGTAAGCTGGATATGTTGATTGAGCCGATCGTCCAGGAATATCAGGCCGATCAGCTGGCAGCGCTTTCCGAGCAGGAATGATGACTTTTCAGCAGTGGTTGACCCAGGCCATAACCCGCCTGAGTCAAAGCGAAAGCCCGCGCCGGGATGCCGAAATCTTGCTCGGTCACGTGACCGGCAAAGCGCGGACTTTTATTCTCGCGTTTGACGAAACGACGTTGACAGAGCAACAGTCATCCGAGCTGGAAACGCTGCTCAGCCGTCGCACGCAGGGTGAGCCGGTGGCTCACCTGGTCGGTCAGCGCGAGTTCTGGTCGCTGCCGTTGTTTGTCTCCCCGGCGACGCTTATTCCGCGCCCGGACACCGAATGTCTGGTTGAGCAGGCTCTGGAGCGATTGCCTGGGGCACCGTGCCGGATCCTTGATCTCGGTACCGGCACCGGCGCTATCGCACTGGCGTTAGCCAGCGAACGCCCGGACTGCCTGCTGACAGCCGTCGACTTTATGCCTGATGCGGTTGCGCTGGCCGAGCGCAACGTCGCTCATCTCGCTATCGATAACGTCACCGTGCGGCAAAGCAACTGGTTCAGTGCGCTCGCCGGGCAGCAATTCGACATGATAGTCAGTAATCCCCCCTATATCGACGAAACCGACCCGCATCTTGAACAGGGCGATGTGCGCTTTGAGCCAAAAACGGCGCTGGTTGCTGCCGACAGTGGGCTTGCCGATTTGGCGCATATTATTCGTGAAGGCCGTCGTTTCCTCGTCCCCGGCGGCGTTATGTTGCTGGAACATGGCTGGACGCAGGGTAAAGCGGTGCGCGAGTTATTTCGCGAGGCCGGGTACCACAATGTTTCCACCTGCCGCGATTACGGAGATAACGAACGTCTAACGTTGGGGCTGATACCGGGAGGGACGCATGAATCTGTTTAGCGCGGTGCTGTATCTGCATATTGCCTGCGTGGTGGTCTCAGTCAGTCTGTTCGTTTTACGTTACTGGTGGAGCTGGAGCGGTAACCGCCTGCTCGATCAGCGCTGGGTGCGCATTGTGCCGCACTGTAGCGATACGCTGCTGTTTCTCAGCGGTGCCGGGTTAATGGCAATAACGCACTATCTGCCGTTCACCGAGGACGGTACATGGCTGACTGAAAAGCTGTTTGGCGTTATCATTTATATCGCATTGGGATTTATCGCGCTGGGCCGTCGTCGCCCGCGCAGTCAGCAGAGCCGGTTTGTTGCCTTTCTGCTGGCCCTGGTGGTGTTGTTTATCATTATTCAACTCGCCATCACAAGAATACCGTTACTGGGGTAAGGCATGAGGTCGTTAGCTGATTTCGAATTTAATAAAGCGCCATTATGTGATGGCATGGTCCTCATTTCTGAATTAATCCGCGACGATTTTCCGACGCACTATGTGCAGGATGAACTGGAGCGGTTGCTAGGTCTGGCGCAGGAGGAGATTGCTTCTTCCTGGGATCAGGAACGCCAGATCGAGCGTTTGCTGGAACTTTTTTACAAGGACTGGGGATTCAGCGCATCCCATGGCGTCTACCGCCTGTCCGATGCCCTGTGGATTGATAAGGTTCTGAACAACCGACAGGGCAGTGCGGTGTCGTTAGGTGCTGTCCTGTTGTGGATTGCTCAGCGTCTGTCTCTGCCGGTTGTACCGGTGATTTTCCCAACGCAGATGCTGCTTCGCGCCGATCCCGAAGAGAGTGAAGAGATGTGGCTTATCAACCCGTTCAATGGCGAAACCCTGAACGAGCACACTCTGGAGGTCTGGCTGAAGGGCAATATTAGTCCGCTTGCCGAATTGTTTAATGAGGATCTTGATGAGGCTGATAACGCAGAAGTGATCCACAAACTGCTTGATACTCTGAAATCAGCCCTGATGGAAGAGCGGCAGATGGAACTGGCGTTAGGTACCAGCGAGGCGCTCTTGCAGTTCAATCCAGAAGACCCGTATGAAATTCGCGATCGTGGACTGATTTACGCCCAGCTTGAGTGCGATCATGTGGCATTGCAGGATCTCAACTACTTCGTGGAGCAGTGCCCGGAAGACCCGATCAGCGAAATGATCCGTGCGCAGATCAACACCATTTCGCATAAACAAATTACATTGCATTAGTCTGAAACCATTCCGGTTACACCCTGATAAGGCGAACTTATGAAACAAAAAGTGGTTAGCATTGGTGATATCAACGTAGCAAACGACCTGCCATTCGTTCTGTTTGGTGGGATGAACGTGCTGGAATCCCGCGATCTCGCGATGCGCATCTGCGAGCACTACGTGACCGTCACGCAGAAGCTGGGTATCCCATACGTATTCAAAGCCTCTTTTGATAAAGCTAACCGTTCTTCCATCCACTCCTATCGTGGGCCGGGTCTGGAAGAAGGGATGAAGATTTTCCAGGAGCTGAAACAGACTTTTGGTGTGAAAATCATCACCGATGTCCACGAAGCCAGCCAGGCGCAGCCGGTTGCTGATGTGGTTGACGTTATCCAGTTGCCAGCGTTCCTGGCGCGCCAGACTGACCTGGTCGAAGCGATGGCGAAAACCGGTGCGGTCATTAACGTTAAGAAACCGCAGTTCGTGAGCCCGGGCCAGATGGGTAACATCGTCGATAAATTTATCGAAGGCGGTAACGACCAGATTATTCTGTGCGATCGCGGTGCTAACTTCGGCTACGACAACCTGGTTGTCGATATGCTGGGCTTTGGGGTGATGAAAAAATCATCCAACAACTCACCGGTTATCTTTGATGTGACCCACGCGCTACAGTGTCGCGACCCGTTTGGCGCGGCCTCAGGCGGTCGTCGTGCACAGGTTGCTGAACTGGCGCGTGCAGGTATGGCGGTGGGTATCGCCGGTCTGTTCATCGAAGCACACCCGGATCCTGAACACGCGAAATGCGACGGTCCGTCCGCGCTGCCGCTGGATAAACTGGAACCGTTCCTCAAGCAAATGAAAGCCATCGACGATCTGGTCAAAGGCTTTGATGAGCTGGATACCAGCAAGTAATTGCCGCCCCTGATATGACAAAAGCCTGCCCGTTGCAAAACCGGCAGGCTTTTTTAATGATCCCGGCAAGCTTACGCTGCCGGGGAAAAGTCAGGCAAAAATAGTCATCAGGTAGGCGGCAAATAGCGCCAGGTGCGCCGCGCCGTTGAGTACATTGGTGCGCCCGGTAGAGAAGGAAATATGGCATAGCACCAACGAGGCGACCATCACCACCATCTCCGGCGCGCCAAGGCCAAAGAGTAGTTCGTTGCCGGTGAGGATAGCGATTAGCGTTACCACCGGTACCGTCAGGGAAATCGTTGCCAGCACCGAACCGAAGAACAGGTTCATCGCCCGCTGAACCTGGTTGTTCAGTACCGCTTTTAGCGCACCGAGGCCTTCCGGTGAGAGGATCAGCAGGGCGACCAGGAAGCCGGTAAAGGCCACCGGCGCGTTCATGCTGGTCAGCAAAGTCTCCAGTGGATTGGCGTTCATCTTGGTGACGGCGATAACCGCAACCAGGTGGACCAGCAGCCAGGCGGTATGCCACTTGCTGCTATGCGCTGACGGTTTGCCATGATGCGGGTCGTCGTCGTCGCTGTCATCTTCGTGCTCGTAAATAAACAGGCTCTGGTGGGTTTTGGTCTGAATCAGCAGAAATACACCATACATTCCAGCAGATATCAGCGCCACCAGCAAAGCCTGTCCGGTGGTGAAGTTGGCCCCCGGTAGCGCCATCGGGAAAACCAGCACGATAATCGCCAGTGGGAACAGGGCGATTAAGTACTGTTTAATGCCGAACAGATTCATATATTGGGTGGCAAATTTACGCCCACCAAGAAGTAGTGAAAAGCCCACCAGACCGCCGGTGACGATCATAATGATCGAATAAAGCGTGTCGCGCATCAGCGTTGGCGCGGCGTCGCCGGTGGCCATTAATGCAGAAATCAGGCTAACTTCAAGAATAACCACCGAGAGGCTCAAAATTAACGAGCCATAGGGTTCGCCGAGGCGATGCGCCAGAACATCGGCGTGGCGTACTACGCTAAATGCGCTGCTCAGGATCCCGACCAACGCCAGAATATTTATTGCAATGACCACTGGCAGTGACTGGCTGCTTCCCAAAAAAAACAGCACCGCCAGCGCCAGAACCGGAAAGGCGAGGGTGGTCTCCTTGTGGCGGGTTTTTACCGCCTCATGTGTTTCGGTCATGAACCATCTCCAGGTGTGCAGGTGTTATAATTATAGATACCGTAAGTTAATAAAATAACAGACATTGATGAAAGTAATTTGTTTTTTTACTTAAATTTACCACTCTTGCCTTATAAAACTGATAGATTGCCATAAACTGCGGTTACTATTGTTTTGTATTTATTATTCAGATAATTACTAAAATATCTTTCTCATTTATCTATCGCCTTGCCAACCAGAAAATCACCTTCCAGACTTAATATTCATACGCAATCTGGAGGTCATCATGCCTTATCGCAGCAAAAGTGAATTACCCGAGAGCGTTCAGCACGTCCTGCCCGCACATGCCCAGGAGATCTATAAAGAAGCGTTTAACAGCGCGTGGGATCAGTACAAACACAAAGAAGACCGACGAGATGACGCCAGCCGTGAAGAAACGGCGCATAAGGTCGCCTGGGCGGCGGTAAAAAATGATTATGAAAAAGGCGATGACGATAAGTGGCATAAGAAGAAATAATCGCTTTTACTGTGACATCTGCTGCCTGAGCCCTTGCCCAGCGGGCGTTCATTGCTTATTGTCAAATAAAGCTGGATAATAATTCGGCAATATTTCATGGATGGCATCAGATAATCGCCGGGAAGCGGGCAGTGGTGGAGGTAGTAGAAAGTGTTAACTCGTGATTTCTTACTGAATGCGGATTGTAAAACAGCGTTTGGCGCTATTGAGGAATCGCTTCTCTGGTCGGCAGAGCAACGGGCAGCCTCTTTGGCGGCGACCCTGGCCTGCCGTCCGGACGATGGCTCGGTATGGATCTTTGGCTATGGTTCCCTGATGTGGAACCCGGCGCTTGAATACCGTGAATCCTGTACCGGCACGCTGCCGGGCTGGCACCGCGCGTTTTGCCTGCGGCTCACCGCCGGGCGCGGTAGCGCAAACCAGCCGGGCCGCATGCTGGCGCTGAAAGAGGGCGGGCGCACCACTGGCGTGGCCTACCGCCTGCCCGATGAAACCCTGGATGAAGAGCTGACGCTTCTATGGAAGCGGGAGATGATCACCGGCTGCTATCTGCCGACCTGGTGCAAGCTGGAGCTGGATGACGGCCGCACGGTCAACGCATTAGTCTTCATTATGGACCCGCGCCACCCGCTCTATGAAGCGGACACTAGCGCCCAGGTGATTGCGCCGCTGATAGCACGCGCCAGCGGGCCGCTTGGCACCAATGCCCAGTATCTGTTCTCTCTTGAGCAGGAGCTGTGCAAGCTCGGCATGCACGATGACTGCCTTGATGACCTGGTCAGCAAGGTGCGTAATCTGCTTGGGGATAATAGCCAGCCTGGGCTGGCTTAAGAATGAAGCGCCCGGGGGAAAACCGGGCGTTTGCTATCAGGCGGGAACGTAGCTGATTGAGTGCTCCAGCGACTGGCTGTGGCTATCGATGAGAACGTTCCAGGTACCATTGTAAGGTACGGTCAGATACGCGCTATCTCTGTCCTGCACACTCAGAATATCCGCATGACTATCGCCAGGAACTTTGGCGCTCATCAGGTGAATGTGGCAGCGTTCGGAACAACGCACCACCAACGTATCACCACCAAACAACGTTAAACTTGCTTTTACCATTGCCATTTAATCTCAACCCCGTTTCTGTCTACAGCGTCCTGCCTGCCCATTTCCACGCGTGATATGGTTCACACTTTGGTCTATGCATAACACCAAAGGGGAGGGATGCAGATGCTGATTTTGATCAACAAAAGGAGTAAAGATTAAACAAAAATGACGTTGTTCCTGAAAGCATTCAGCTGGCATTGTTTTTCCATCAATAAACGCCGCCAGCCTGATATTTAATCCCGTTTAAAAGAGATTATTCAGAAGGTCAGGACTTTATCCGCCGCCAGCGTCCACTGCGCCAGTTCAACAAGCGTACCAATCTCCACGCCGTCAATCAGCGGTAACGTGCTGATTCCTCGGCCATCGGCGCAGGTCTTACACAGCTTCACCGGCACGTTTTGCGCGGTGAGGATCTCCAGCATCTGCTGAATGTTGTAGCCTTCTGTCGGTTTCTGGCCGCGCAGACCGGCAGTGACCGCATCGGACATTAAAAACAGCTTGAGTTCGAGGTCAGATTGCTGCTCGCGCAGAGCGATAGCCAGACGCAGGCTATTGAAAAGAGATTCACTGCCGTAGGCGGCACCGTTAGCGATAATCACAACACGTTGCATAAGGACTCCTTCTATAAGGCACGGTTATTGCTTGGTTGAAGTATAAAGCGTTAACCCGGGAGAGGGGTATGAATAATATGGCTGGCAATGCGCCCGAGGCGGGCGACTGGTTTGCACGAGCGCGTCGATTGCAGAGACAGCAGTTGCATCAGCTGGCGCAGCAGGGGGAACTGGCAAGTCAAATAAGTGCTCTGGTGCATATGCTTCAGTGTGAGCGAGGTGCGTCAAACATCTGGTTGTGCTCGGGAGGCCGACTTTACGCCGCGGAGTGCCGGGCGGGTGCGGCGCTGGTGGATGAGCAATTAACGCTATTCTATGCGGCGCTTGACCCAGCCCGCAGCTCAGCCAGCAGCGCGCTGTGCTGGCGTATCGCCAGCGCGGTCTGGTACTTGACGCAGCTAACGGTCCTACGCGAGCGCGTGCGCGGTCAGAAAATTGCCGCCGAGGAGGCGACGGGGCAATTTAGCCTTATCATCCGCCATCTGTTGAATATTGTCCCGCAGCTCAATGACAGCATCGACGATCCGCAAATCGCCGGGCGCATGGTGGCGCTCTACAGCTTTATGCAAGGGAAAGAGCTGGCCGGGCAGGAGCGTGCGCTGGGGGCGTTGGGCTTTGCTCGCGGGCAGTTTAGCGGTGAGCTGCGCCAGCAGCTGGTGGACCGTATTGACGGTCAGCAGCCTTGCTTTGACAGCTTCCAGGCCTTGGCTCATCCCCCGCAAACGACCCTGTTTGCTGAACAGTGTCAGGCCAGCCTGGAAATCGAACAGCTGCGGCGTATTGCCTGCACTCGCCAACCTCCTGCGGATGATGGCGAAACGGCATTGCGCTGGTTTTGCGCCCAGACTCAGCGCCTGGAGCAGCTGCGCGGAGTGGAAGAGTTGCTGATTGTTGACTTGCTTAACGCGACCGATGCTCTGCTGGAAGAAGAACAAGCCCCACCAACTGACTGGCAGGAGGCGGATGTCAGCGACAGCGTCACCCATAAGCTGGATAAACAGCTGTTGCCGCTGGTTCGCCAGCAGGCCCATGAGCTGCAACAGCTCTCCGGACAACTGGCATCGTTAAAGGATGCGCTGGAAGAGCGCAAACTGATTGAAAAAGCCAAAAGCGTGCTGATGGCTCACCAGGGAATGCAGGAAGAGCAGGCCTGGCAGGCGCTACGCAAAATGGCGATGGATAAGAATCAGCGTATGGTAGAGATAGCCCGCGCGCTGCTGACGGTGAAGTCGTTATGGCAGGTAACTCCAAAGGAGTAGATGCACAATCAGTGGGCATTTGCTGCCAGACGACGGTGCATTTTTACCGTGAAATCGCCAGCATTGGCCGTGAAAAGTACGGAAAATGGGCATGTGCAATTCTGGCATCGGCTTTGCATTAGATAAAATGAGTGAATAAAAGTTTTGGGCAACGGGCCAATGGCGGTGCGTGTGTCCATGGATAAAGGCGTCCTGCAGTGCGTAAGCACTGCCGGGCGCTTTTTTTTTGCGTGTTTCTGGAGCGGTTATGGGCGATAAGTTTTCGATTTCACGGCGGCGTTTATTACAGGCAGGGGCCGCGCTGGGCGGCGCAATGCTGCTGCCCGGCATGATGCAGGCGGCGTGGGCGGCAGGTTCGGATAAGCCGGAACAGACCACCGTGCGGGTGGGTTTTATTCCACTGACCGACTGCGCGCCCTTAGCCATTGCCTCCCTGAAGGGGTTTGATAAAAAGCACGGCATTACCCTCGTGCCGAGCAAAGAGGCCAGTTGGGCGGCGGTGCGTGACAAGCTGGTCGCCGGAGAGCTGGATGCTGCGCACATTCTGTACGGCATGCTCTACGGCCTCGAACTGGGCATCGCCAGTAAACCGCAGGCGATGGCCAATCTGATGACCCTTAACCGCAATGGTCAGGCCATTACCCTTTCCAGCGAGCTACAAGAGAAGGGCGTCACCGACCTTAGCGGGCTGAAAAAAATGATCGGCCAGAGCGCGCCGGGCAGCTACACCTTCGCCCACACCTTCCCTACCGGTACCCACGCGATGTGGCTCTACTACTGGCTGGCAAGCGGCGGAATTAACCCATTCGAAGATATCCGCACGGTTGTCGTGCCGCCACCGCAAATGGTGATGAACATGCGCATCGGCAATATGAGCGGTTTCTGCGTCGGCGAGCCGTGGAACGCGCGCGCCATTAACGATCGCATCGGCTTTACCGCCGCCACCTCTCAGGATATCTGGCCGGAACATCCGGAAAAAATTCTCGGTACCCGCAGCGAATGGGTTGAGCGCAATCCCAACACCGCGCGCGCGCTGGTGGCGGCGGTGATGGAGGCTCAGCGCTGGATTGAAGCCTCGGCGGATAACACCCGTGAAACGGCGCGGATCCTCGCCAGGCGCGCCTGGCTGAACACCAAAGAGCAGTACCTCACCGGACGCATGCTCGGTGAGTACGACAACGGTATCGGTCGCCACTGGCAGGATGCGCACCCGATGCGTTTCTACGCGCAGGGCGAAGTGAGCTTCCCGTGGCTCTCGGACGGGATGTGGTTTTTGACCCAATTCCGCCGCTGGGGATTACTGAAATCGGCGCCGGATTATCAGGCGGTGGCCCAGCGTATTAACCGTATTGACGTCTGGAAAGAGGCCGCGCAGGCGGTGGGCGGTATCAGCACGCCAACGCAACTGCTGCGCAGTAGCACATTGCTGGACGGCAAGGTCTGGAATGGGGTTGACCCGGAAGGCTACGCCCGCAGTTTCGCGATTCAACGTAAGGGGGCATGAGATGAAACACGCATATAAAACGCAACCGCAGGACAACGCAGAGAAAACGCCCGGCGAAGTGATTACTTTGCCGCCGGTGCAGGTGCGCAAAACCACGCCTCCCGTCAGGCGCTGGCTGCGTGATACGACCCAGCGCCTGCTGCCGCCGCTGCTCGGGCTGGGGTTATTACTGCTGGGCTGGCAGCTGGCGGCGATGAACAGCAAAGGTTTCCCGACCCCGCTCAGTACCCTGGATTCTGCGCTGACGATCTTTGCTGACCCGTTTTATCAGGACGGACCGAATGATATGGGGATCGGCTGGAACGTGCTGGCATCGTTGCAGCGCGTGGCTATAGGGTTTGGCCTCGCCGCGCTGGCGGGTATTCCGTTGGGCTTCCTGATTGGCCGCTCAGTATTCTTCGCCCGGATGTTTAACCCGCTGATTGCCCTGTTGCGCCCGGTTAGTCCGCTGGCCTGGTTGCCCATAGGCCTGTTGCTGTTCCAGAAAGCGGAACCCGCTTCCAGCTGGACCATTTTTATCTGCTCTATCTGGCCGATGGTGATTAACACCGCCGAGGGCGTACGGCGCATTCCGCAGGATTACCTCAATGTGGCACGCGTGCTGCAGCTTTCCGAATGGACGGTGATGCGCAAGATCCTCTTTCCGGCGGTATTGCCCGCCGTGCTGACCGGGGTGCGTCTCTCTATCGGCATCGCCTGGCTGGTGATTGTCGCCGCTGAAATGCTCACCGGCGGCTTAGGGATTGGTTTCTGGATCTGGAACGAATGGAACAACCTCAACGTGGAAAACATCATTATCGCCATCGTCATTATCGGCGTGGTTGGGCTACTGCTGGAACAGGGGCTGATGCTGCTCGCCCGTCGTTTTAGCTGGCAGGAAAAATAAGGAGTCGCAAATGAAACCATTAATTCAGGTCCAGGGCGTCAGCCAGCGCTTCAACACCGCCAGCGGCGAATTTCTCGCATTGCAGAACGTCTCTTTCGATATCTATGAAGGGGAAACCATTAGCCTGATTGGCCATTCCGGCTGCGGCAAATCAACCTTGCTGAACCTGATTGCGGGGATAACCCTGCCGACGGAAGGCGGCCTGCTGTGCGACAACCGTGAAATCGCCGGGCCGGGGCCGGAGCGCGCGGTGGTGTTCCAGAACCACTCCCTGCTGCCGTGGCTGACCTGCTTTGACAACGTGGCGCTGGCGGTGGATCAGGTCTTTCGTCGCAGCATGAGCAAAGCCGAACGCAAAGAGTGGATTGAGCACAACCTTGAGCGCGTGCAGATGGGGCACGCTTTGCATAAGCGTCCGGGGGAAATTTCCGGCGGGATGAAGCAGCGCGTCGGTATCGCCCGGGCGCTGGCAATGAAGCCGAAAGTGCTGCTGCTGGATGAACCCTTTGGCGCACTCGATGCCCTGACCCGGGCGCATTTACAGGACGCGGTAATGCAGATCCAGCAGTCGCTGAATACCACTATCGTGATGATTACCCACGATGTTGACGAAGCGGTGCTGCTTTCCGACAGGGTACTGATGATGACCAACGGCCCGGCGGCGACGGTCGGGGAGATCCTCGATGTCAATCTGCCGCGCCCGCGTAACCGCGTGCAGTTGGCGGACGACGGCCGCTATCACCATCTGCGCCAGCAGATCCTGCATTTCCTCTATGAAAAACAGCCGAAAGCGGCATAGGGAGGCGGCGATGAAGCGGCAACTGGTGATTATCGGCAACGGCATGGCGGCGACTCGCCTGGCGCAGGTGCTGGTGGAGCGCGATGCGCAGCGGTTTAGCATCACGATTATTGGTGATGAACCGTGCCAGGCCTATAACCGCATTCAGCTGTCGCCGGTGCTTGGCGGAGAGAAAACGGCATCCGAGATGCAACTGCTGCCAGAAGCGTGGTATCAGCAGCATGACGTCACATTACGCGCCGGAGAGTCGGTCATCGCGGTGGATATTCAGGCCCGCACTCTACAAACCACCGACGGAAAACTCTGCTGGGATGAGCTGGTCTTCGCCACCGGATCGCTGCCGTTTATGCCGCCGTTGTCGGGTATTGAGCTGCCGCATGTTTTTGCGTTTCGCACTATTGCGGACGTTGAGGGCATTCTGGCAATCAACGGTCCGGCGGTGGTCATCGGCGGCGGCGTGCTTGGCGTTGAAGCCGCTGCGGCGCTACGACGCTACGGTGACAACGTCACTTTGTTACATCGCGGGCGCTGGCTGATGGAGCAGCAGACCGATGCCTTTGCTGGTGAACAGCTGCAAATACAGCTTGCCGAGCGTGGGATCCGCTGCGTGATGGAGAGCCGCATCGCCGCCATTAATGAACGGGAAGTGCTGCTGGAGGATGGCCGCGCCTTTGCCGCCTCGCGGGTGGTACTGGCGACCGGCGTGCAGCCTAACAACCTGCTGGCCGAGCGCAGCGGGCTGGCGTGTGGCCGCGGAATTATTGTTGACCGCCAAATGGCTACTGCACAGCCGGGCGTCAGCGCCATTGGTGAATGTTGCGAAATCGATGGTCAGACCTGGGGGCTGGTGGCGCCGTGCCTGCGCCAGGCCGAGGTGCTTGCCGACCGTCTGTGCGGTCATGCCGGAGAAGATTTTCACTGGCAGGATAGCGGCACGCGCCTGAAGGTGACCGGTATCGAGTTATTCAGCGCCGGTGAACTGCGCGCTGATGAACAGGATGAAATTTGTACCAGCTGGGATCCGCTGGACCGCCACTACCGTCGCCTGCTGCTGCGCGATGGCAAGCTGCGCGGCGTCGTGTTGCTGGGCGATTGCGCCAGCGCCGCGCCGCTCACCGCCCTGCTGGGGGCGCATGCGCCCGCACCGGCAGACTGGCTCTTTGATCCTTCTTCAACGATGCAGCCGCGCGCTGCGGGACAAACTACCATGACAAAACCTGTTTTAGTGCTGGTCGGACACGGTATGGTCGGCCACCATTTTCTTGAGCAATGTGTCAGCCGTAACCTTCATCAGCAATACCGGATTGTGGTGTTCTGCGAAGAGCGCTATGCCGCCTACGATCGGGTACATCTGTCGGAATATTTCGCCGGACGCAGCGCCGAATCACTGTCGTTGGTGGAAGGGGACTTCTTCGCTAAGAACGGCATTGAGCTGCGTTTGCGGGAATCGGTCGCCAGCATTGACCGTGAAGCGCGAGTGGTGCGCGATGCCCAGGGCCACGAAACTCATTGGGATAAGCTGGTGCTGGCAACGGGCTCTTATCCGTTTGTTCCGCCGGTCCCTGGCAATGATCTCGAAGGCTGCTTTGTCTACCGTACGCTTGACGATCTGGACCAGATTGCCGCCCGCGCCGCTAACGCCAGCCGTGGAGTGGTGATCGGCGGCGGCCTGCTCGGACTGGAAGCGGCTAATGCGCTCAAGCAACTGGGACTGGAAACGCACGTTGTGGAGTTTGCGCCAAACCTGATGGCGGTACAGCTGGACAACGGCGGCGCGGCGATGCTGCGGGAGAAAATCAGCGAACTGGGCGTAGGGGTGCACACCAGCAAGGCGACGACGGAAATTGTCGAGCATGAGCAGGGGTTGATGCTGAACTTCGCCGATGGTGGCTCTCTGAAAACCGATATGGTGGTGTTTTCGGCGGGTATCCGCCCGCAGGACGCGCTGGCCCGCAGCAGCGAGCTGGAAATTGGCGAACGCGGCGGGATTTGTATCGACAACCAGTGCTGCACCTCGGATCCGGATGTGTTGGCAATAGGCGAGTGCGCGCTGTGGGAGAACAAAATTTATGGTCTGGTGGCTCCCGGTTATCAGATGGCACGCGCCGCCGCCGCAACCCTGGCGGGCGAAGAGGCCAGCTTCACCGGGGCCGATATGAGTACCAAGCTGAAGTTGCTGGGCGTCGATGTGGCCTCTTTCGGCGACGCTCAGGGACGCACGCCGGGCTGCCAGAGCTACCAGTGGACCCACGGGCCGGAGCAAATCTACAAAAAAATCGTGGTCAGTCAGGATGGTAAAACCCTGCTCGGCGGTGTACTGGTCGGTGATGCTGGCGATTATTCCACGCTGCTGCAGATGATGCTCAATGGCATGGCATTGCCCGCGCGCCCGGAAAGTTTGATTCTTCCGGCGCTGGAGGGCAGCGCGCCGAAAGCGCTCGGCGTAGCGGCATTGCCGGACAGCGCCCAGATTTGCTCCTGTCACAACGTCAGTAAGGTCGATATCTGCCTTGCGGTGAGCGGCGGTGCGGGCGATATGGCGGCGATCAAGAGCTGCACCAAAGCGGCAACCGGCTGCGGTGGCTGTAGCGCGCTGGTGAAACAGGTGATGGAGTACCAGCTTGGCGAGCAGGGTGTTGAAGTCAAAAAAGATGTCTGTGAGCACTTTCCGTGGTCGCGTCAGGAGATCTTCCACCTGGTGCGCGTCAACCATATTCGCACCTTCGAACAGCTGATTAGTCGCTACGGCCAGGGTCACGGTTGCGAAATCTGTAAACCGCTGGTGGCGTCGGTGCTGGCTTCCTGCTGGAACGAATATCTGTTGAAACCAGCGCATCTGCCGCTTCAGGACACTAACGATCGCTATTTCGCCAATATCCAGAAAGACGGTACCTATTCGGTGGTGCCGCGCATGGCGGCTGGGGAAGTGACACCGGATGGGCTGATTGCGATCGGACAGATTGCCAAACGCTATCAGCTGTATAGCAAAGTGACCGGCGGCCAGCGTATCGACCTGTTCGGCGCGCGCCTGGAGCAGCTTCCGGCGATCTGGCGCGAACTGGCGGAGGCGGGCTTTGAAACCGGCCACGCCTACGGCAAATCCCTGCGCACGGTGAAATCCTGCGTCGGGTCGACCTGGTGCCGTTACGGCGTGCAGGATTCCACCGGCCTGGCGGTCACCCTCGAACACCGCTACAAAGGGCTGCGCGCACCGCACAAAATTAAAATGGCGGTCTCCGGTTGTACCCGCGAATGTGCGGAAGCTCAGGGGAAGGATATCGGCGTTATCGCGACCGAAAAGGGTTGGAATCTGTACGTTTGCGGCAACGGCGGCATGAAGCCGCGTCATGCCGACCTGTTCGCCAGCGACCTTGATGAAGCAACGCTTATCCGCAGTATTGACCGACTGCTGATGTTCTATATTCGCACCGCCGATCGACTGCAGCGCACCAGTACCTGGATGGATAACCTTGAGGGCGGAGTCGACTATCTGCGTGAAGTTATCCTTGAAGACAGTCTCGGGATTGGTGAAGAGCTGGAGCAGGAGATGGCGCGGGTGGTGGACAGCTACCAGTGCGAATGGCAAACCACCCTTAACGATCCGCAGCGGCTGGCGCTGTTCCGCTCTTACGTCAATAGCGATGAGCCGGACGAGGCGGTACAGCGGCAAACCTTGCGCGGTCAACCGCAACTGGCCCCGACCGCTGCGCTGGCTGAACCGACGCTGCCGTCTCGCCCGTGGCAGGCTATTTGCGATCTTGATGCCATTCCGCCGCAGGCGGGCATTGGCGCGCGGCTCGGAGAGCGGCAGATAGCGCTGTTCCGCTTTGATGACCAGGTCTATGCCCTCGATAACCTTGAGCCCGGCAGCGAGGCCAACGTGCTGTCGCGCGGACTGCTTGGCGATGCGGGCGGCGAACCGATTGTGATTTCGCCGTTGTACAAGCAGCGGATCCGCCTGCGTGACGGTCGTCAGTGTGACGGTAGTGAACGGTCGGTACGCGCCTGGCCGGTGAAAATTGAGAATGGCAAGGTGTGGGTCGGCAACCAGCAACTGCTCATTCGCGCGGAGGCCTCCTGATGACCGAAACCCGGACGACGTGTCCCTATTGTGGCGTGGGCTGTGGCGTTATTGCCAGCCTGAATGCGCAGGGTCAGGTGACCGTGCGCGGCGATGAGCGGCATCCGGCGAACTTTGGTCGCCTGTGCGTTAAGGGCGCGGCGCTGGGTGAAACCGTCGGCCTGGAGGGAAGAATGCTATTCCCTGAAGTCGATGGCGAACGCGCGTCGTGGCCGCAGGCGCTGGCGGCGACCGGTTCGCGTCTGCGGGAAATCATCGACCAGCATGGGCCGCAGGCGGTAGCGTTCTATGCCTCCGGACAGCTGCTGACCGAGGATTACTACGCCGCGAATAAGCTGATGAAGGGGTTTATTGGCGCGGCGAATATCGATACTAACTCACGGCTGTGTATGTCTTCGGCGGTCACTGGTTATAAACGTGCGCTGGGGGCGGACGTGGTGCCGTGCAGTTATGAGGATGTGGAAAACAGCGATCTGGTAGTGTTAGTCGGATCGAACGCCGCCTGGGCGCATCCAGTGCTCTACCAGCGGCTGGTGCAGGCGAAGCGCGATAATCCACAGATGCGGGTGGTGGTGATTGACCCGCGACGCACCGCCACCTGCGATATAGCCGATGTGCATCTGGCGCTGGCCCCCGGTAGCGACGGCGGGCTGTTTGTCGGTCTGCTAAACGCCATTGCCGCCAGCGGCGGCATCACGGACGATTTCAGCGACGCGCAGCAGGCGCTGACGCTCGCGCAGGAGTGGAGCATCGAAAAAGTGGCGCAGTTCTGCGGTTTGCCGCAGCAGCAGGTCGCCGTTTTCTATGGCGAATTTATCGCCGCCCCGCGCGCTATCACGCTCTATACCATGGGCATTAACCAATCTGCCAGCGGTAGCGATAAATGCAACGCCATCATTAACGTTCACCTGGCGAGCGGAAAATATGGACGTCCGGGCTGCGGTCCGTTTTCGCTGACCGGTCAACCCAACGCCATGGGCGGGCGTGAGGTGGGTGGGCTGGCGACCATGCTGGCTGCGCATATGAACTTTGAAGCCGACGATTTACAGCGCCTGGCGCGATTCTGGGGTACCGAGCGGCTGGCGCAAACGCCAGGGCTGACGGCAGTGGATCTGTTCGCCGCTATTGGTCGCGGCGAGGTAAAAGCGGTGTGGATTATGGGCACCAATCCGGTAGTGTCGCTGCCGGACAGTCATGCGGTGAGTGACGCCCTGGCGAGGTGCCCGCTGGTGATTGTCTCGGATGTGGTTGCCGATACCGATACCGGACGCTTCGCCCATATTCGTTTTCCGGCGCTGGCGTGGGGAGAGAAGAACGGCACCGTGACCAACTCTGAGCGGCGGATCTCTCGCCAGCGCGCGTTTCTGCCGTCGCCTGGAGAGGCGAAAGCCGACTGGTGGATCGTTGCTCGCGTGGCGCAAGAGCTGGGCTTTGGCTCCGCCTTTGCCTGGCAGCATTCTCATGACGTATTCAACGAGCACGCCGCGCTGTCGGGTTTTGAAAATAAAGGCCAGCGAGCGTTTGATATCGGCGGGCTGGCGAACCTCAGCCGTGAAGCCTGGGATGCGCTGGAACCTGTGCGCTGGCCGGTGAGTCGCAGCCCAGCAACATGGAGTTTGCACAAGGGCTGGCACCGGGATGGCAAGTTGCGTATGGTGCCCGTCGCCCCGCAACCGACCCGGGCGACGACCGATGCGTTTTATCCGCTGATCCTCAACAGCGGACGGATCCGCGATCAGTGGCACACCATGACCCGCACCGGCGCGGTGCCCAGGCTGATGCAGCATATCGCCGAACCGGTGGTGGAGGTGGCAGCAGAAGATGCGCAGCGCTATCACCTGCTGGAAGGTGAATTAGCGCGAATCCGCTCACCGAATGGGGTGATGGTAGCAAAAGTGATTATCAGCGATGGGCAGCGCCCCGGCTCGCTGTTCGTGCCAATGCACTGGAATAATCAATTTGCTCGCCAGGGACGGGTGAATAACCTGCTGATGGCGGTCACCGACCCCCACTCCGGGCAGCCAGAGAGTAAGCAGGTGGCAGTAGCAATTGCCGCCTGGCTTCCAGCCTGGAAAGGCGAACTCTTTTCCCGCCAGTCGGTTCCAATACCTGCTTCGTTGCACTGGCGGCGGCGGGCCGCGCAGGGTATAAGCCATCTTTCTCTCGCCGGGGATATCAGTCCTCGCCGATGGCTGACCGACTGGTGCCAGTTGCAGGGATGGCAGATGCAGACAGCCGGCGGCGGCGGGGTCTGGAACCTGCTGGCATGGCAGGACGGAGAACTGATGCTTGGCTGGTGGAGCGATGCGCAAGAACCGGTCATTGACGCCGAATGGATTAGCGCCGCGTTCCGCGCCCCGCCGGTGAATGCCGCCCAGCGTCATGTATTATTGAGCGGCAGAAAAGGCGGCGAAACGATACCGCGCGGGCGCACTATCTGTAGTTGCTTTAGCGTAGGCGAAAGGGCAATAAGCGAGGCAATCATCAACGGCTGCCATACGCCTGCCGCGCTGGGAGCCAAATTGAAATGCGGCACCAACTGCGGTTCTTGTATCCCGGAGCTTAAGGCGCTGCTGGCGGAAAACCTAACGCAAGCCTGAGATTCAGTATATTCCTGGAATTATTCTGAAGGCTGCGAGGGATGGCAAAAAACGATAAACTTACGTTTTACTGCCATCCTTCGTGAGTAGACGTAACCGATTTTGAGTTCTTTGCCGTTCCGTGTAACCCCGTATTTACCGCTTCTCCTGCTATTGGCAGGGATCCCCGCCCGCGCGTTGCAGGATAATCGGGCCCTCTTGAGGGAACCAGCAGCATTACCCGATCTTGGTCTGGCGCCGCAGGTTGATGATGATGCAAAACATTTTGCCGAAATGGCGAAAAAGTTTGGTGAAGCCAGTATGAGCGATAACGGGCTGACAACCAGCGAGCAGGCGCGGGTATTTGCCATCGGTAAGTTGGGGAATGAGGTAAGCCATCAGTTAGAAAACTGGCTTTCGCCGTGGGGCAACGCCAATGTCGATCTGCTGGTCGACAAAGAAGGCAATTTTACCGGTAGTAAAGGAAGCTGGTTTGTCCCGTTACAGGATAACGGCGACTATCTCACCTGGAACCAGTACTCTGTCACGCAGCGGGATAACGGGCTGGTGGGCAATATTGGCCTCGGCCAGCGCTGGCGGATGGGCTCCTGGCTGCTGGGCTATAACTCGTTCTATGACAAAGTTCTGGATGATCGCCTGGCGCGCGGCAGCGTTGGAGCTGAGGCCTGGGGGGAATCGATGCGCCTGTCGGCGAACTACTATCAACCGCTCAGCGGCTGGCAGCAAAGAAGTAGCGTGACCCAGCAGCAACGAATGGCCAGCGGCTACGATGTGACCGCCCAGGCGCGGCTGCCGTTTTATCAGCATATTAATACCAGCGTCAGCGTGGAGCAGTATTTTGGCGATAACGTCGACTTGTTCCACTCGGGTACCGGTTATCACAATCCGGTGGCGGTGTCGGTGGGGCTGAATTACACCCCCGTTCCGCTGGTGACGGTGACGGCAAAACATAAACAAGGCGAGAGCGGCGTCAGCCAAAACGATGTGGGATTGAAGCTCAATTATCGCTTTGGCGTGCCGTTAAAACAGCAACTGGCGGCCGATGAAGTGGCGGTAAGCCGTTCGCTGCGCGGCAGCCGTTACGATAGCCCGGAACGCGATAATCTACCGGTGGTTGAATATCGTCAGCGCAAAACCTTGTCAGTGTATCTTGCGACGCCACCATGGGATCTTCAGCCGGGGGAGACGGTGCAACTGAAGTTGCAAATTCGCAGTCTGCACGGGATAAAGTCGCTGAGCTGGCAGGGCGATACTCAGGCGCTAAGCCTGACGCCGCCGATAGAGGCAAACGGTCCTGATGGTTGGAGCATCATTATGCCGCGTTGGAACAGTGACGCCGGGGCGGGCAATCGCTGGCACCTTTCGCTGGTGGTAGAGGATAAAACGGGTCAGCGCGTCTCATCCAATGAGATCGCACTGGCGCTGACCGAGCCGCTGGTGAGCTTACCGGCCGAGGGCATTTCCTGGCAGCATATGCCCTAGAATACGCGCTCCTGATGAACCCAAACCGCCGCTTCCACGCGTGATTTCAGCTTCATTTTCTTCAGCATATGCTTGACGTGTACTTTTACGGTGCTTTCGGTGATATCCAGACGGCGGGCGATCATTTTGTTCGGCAGGCCCTGGGCAATCAGCTTGAGAATGTCGCGCTCGCGCGGGGTAAGCTGGCTGATGTCGCGATCGGATGTGGCGCGGTTGGCACGCAGGCTGGCTGCCAGCACTGGGGTTAATGCTTCGCTGAGCACCATTTCGCCCGCCGCCGCCTGTTGCAGCGCCTTCAGCAGATCTTCCGGTTCCATATCTTTCAGCAGGTAGCCATCGGCACCGCGTTTCAGGGCGGTAACCACATCTTCTTCATGATTGGAGACGCTAAACACTACTACGCGACCGGAAAGCGACTTTTCGCGCAGCTTGTCGAGGGTTTCAAGGCCGTTCATGCCCGGCATATTGAGATCCAGCAGAATCAAATCTGGATCCAGCGACTCAGCCAGGGCGATACCTTGTTCGCCATTGCTGGCCTCGCCGATGACCTGGATATCCGGGGCCATGCTGACGAGTTGTTTGACGCCGGTGCGCAGCATCGGATGATCGTCAATGAGAAGGATGGTTGCCCGTTCCTGTTGACTCATAGGGTTCTCCTTATTGGATTGAAAGCGATTTTTCAGGGATAAAAGTGACGACCACTTCCGTGCCGCCGGTTTCCCGACGCCGCACCTGGCAGTCTCCGCGCAAGCTCTGGGCGCGATCGCGCATAATAATTAAGCCGTAATGGTTA
Organism: Klebsiella sp.; assembly: GCF_027492335.1. Taxonomy (NCBI): domain Bacteria; kingdom Pseudomonadati; phylum Pseudomonadota; class Gammaproteobacteria; order Enterobacterales; family Enterobacteriaceae; genus Klebsiella; species Klebsiella sp. The sequence goes on from NZ_JAPUEW010000041.1 coordinate 223,041, forward strand.
CTGCGCTCCGCGTGGTCCGGCACGCCTCGGCCGTTATCGGCTACCACCAGTCGGACCTGATTATCCCGTAGCGCAACGGTAACGCTGACGTCCGTCGCATTGGCATGCTTCAGGGCGTTGCTTAGCGCCTCGCGGGCAATTTGTAGCAGGTGAATTGCCTGGTGCGAGGGAACAAAACGCGGCGGCAACTGGTAGTCCAGGCGTACCGTAAAGCCGAAATGAGCGCTGTATTCCTGGCAGCTGGCTTCCAGCGCCGGGCGCAGACCGGTTTCGGTTAACTGTAGACGGAAGGTTGTTAGCAGTTCGCGCAGCTGCGCCCATGAGGTATTGAGTTCATTGCGAATCTGCCCCAGCAGCTGACGGCTGGCATCCGGCAGGTCTTCGCCCTGCATTTGCAGGCAACTGACCTGCATTTTCATGCACGAGAGCGACTGGGCAATAGAGTCGTGGAGCTCGCGGGCGATAGTGGCGCGCTCTTCCATCACGATAAGCTGCTGCTGGCGCTCTTGATGATGGTCGAGCGCGAGGGTGCCGGTGAGTTGTTCCACAAGGGTATCAACCAGTTGCTGTTGATCGTGGCTTAGATGCCGACCAACGGGCAGAGTGGCCAGCAGAATTCCGTACTGATTATGGGCGTCCGACAGTCGCCATTTCAATGTGGTTCCGGCATCGGGCAGCGGCGGCAGATCGCGCGGACACAGGTAGCAACCTCTGTCATCGCACTGAATATCGGAGTGGCAGGCGAACTCCTGGTGGTTGTCTTCATCTTCAAGATCATAAACCCGAACTTCAATATCGCGCAGCAGAGTTAACCCTTGCAAACCGTTGAGCACAGGCGAGATGCGCTCGCAGAGCGGAGCGTTGGAGTGCAGGCGGCGATTGGCTTGCCACAGGAAGGCGAGAATCTCATTTTTCTGCTCCAGCCCGGCGGTTTTTTCCTGCACCCGGCGTTCGAGCACCGAATAGCTTTCGGCGAGCTCTTCGGACATGTTGTTTAGCGCCATTCCGAGCGTCGCCATCTCATCGCGCCCGTTAATCTGGGTACGCTGGGTAAAATCGCGTTGGCTCACCGCGCGTGCCATATCCAGCAGCTGTTTCCAGGGGCGTAACAAGCGTGCGCGTAGCCAAATAATGGTAAACACCAGCAGCAGCGCCATAATGACCGCCATGATTCGCTGGATCCAGACGACGTGTTTTATCCGCTCCTCGGTGGTGTGATCGAAAGCGGTGACAAGCTGGTCGATGCGGTCAACAAAGCCGGCAACATCTGTGGCTACCGTGGCCTGATTTTGTGCCTTACGCATACCGGGTGCGAGCTCCAGTTGCCAGTAATGTTGCAGAGCCTGGAGCTGTTCTTGCTGATCGTCATGGCGAGCGGCGTACTGGAGTTCCGGACTAAAGACGGTGGCGGTCATTTCATCCAGCAGCTTTTGATCGCTTTCACGTAACGGGATGGCTGCCAACAGTCGATAGCTCTGCATGCGCAGCGAACCGGCTTTATTAATAGCGTGCGCGCTGCCCTGAACGCCGTGCACCAGGCGAGAGGAGATAGCCATTCCGGCGACACCTATCACTGTGGCCAATAGAACGATTAACACGAGTTGATTAACCAGCGTTAGCGGCGTAAAAAGACGTTTCAACATGAGGTATGTGCTCCTGACCGGCAAATCATCCGGGAGTGGTGCTTATTCTCGGACATCCCCTGGAGTATACCCATACCCCTAAAGGATTACCCCTTAATTGTCAGTCATTGATGGGCTGGTGGCAGGGGTAGGGGTAAAGACAGCAGTAGCGTGAAAAACCACACTTTTTTGCGCAGAAATAGCTACTCACTTCGGGTGATGATTTTTTTTTAGCCAAATTAACGCCCACTTTTCCTTTGATTTATATCAACTTACCGCAGGCTGTAACCCATAAGGTAGCCAGGGTTAATACGAATAATCAGAGGTGTCTATGAGTCACTCTTCAATCCCGGAGAAGACTAACAGCTCAGTCATTACCGACTGGCGTCCTGAAGATCCTGAATTTTGGCAGCAGCGCGGTCATCGCGTCGCCAGCCGCAATCTGTGGATCTCCGTTCCATGTCTTTTACTGGCATTCTGCGTCTGGATGTTATTCAGCGCCGTTGCCGTCAACCTGAATAAAGTGGGCTTTCAGTTCACCACCGACCAGCTATTTATGCTGACCGCGCTGCCGGCGCTGTCCGGCGCGCTTTTGCGCGTACCTTATGCGTTTATGGTCCCGCTGTTCGGTGGGCGTCGCTGGACTGCATTCAGTACCGGGATCATGATCGTACCGTGCGTGTGGTTAGGTTTTGCGGTGCAGGACACCTCTACTCCGTTCAGCATTTTCGTGATTATTTCGCTGCTGTGCGGCTTCGCCGGGGCTAACTTTGCTTCCAGTATGGCGAACATCAGCTTCTTCTTCCCGAAACAGAAACAGGGCGGCGCGTTGGGCATCAACGGCGGCCTTGGCAATATGGGCGTCAGCGTGATGCAGCTGGTTGCTCCTCTGGTGGTATCCCTGTCTATTTTCGCCGTCTTTGGTGGAACCGGTAGCGAACAACCGGACGGCTCTATGTTGTATCTGGAAAACGCGGCGTGGATCTGGGTGCCGTTCCTGATAGCCTTCACCCTGGCGGCGTGGTTCTTTATGAACGATCTGTCGGCATCAAAGGCTTCCCTGAGCGAGCAGTTGCCAGTACTTAAACGCGCGCATCTGTGGATTATGGCGCTGTTGTATCTTGCCACCTTCGGCTCATTCATCGGCTTCTCGGCGGGCTTTGCTATGCTGTCGAAGACTCAGTTTCCCGATGTGCAGATCCTGCACTACGCGTTCTTTGGGCCGTTTATCGGCGCACTGGCGCGCTCTACCGGCGGGGCGATTTCCGACCGACTGGGCGGGACTCGCGTGACGCTGGTGAACTTCGTGGTGATGGCTATTTTCTGCGGCCTGCTGTTTCTGACACTGCCAACGAACGGTGAGGGTGGTAACTTTATCGCCTTCTTCGCGGTATTTATGGTGCTGTTCCTGACTGCCGGTCTGGGTAGTGCTTCAACCTTCCAGATGATCTCGGTTATCTTCCGTAAAATGACCATGGAACGCGTGAAGGCGCAGGGCGGTAGCGAAGCGCAGGCGATGCGCGAAGCGGCCACCGATACGGCGGCGGCGCTGGGCTTTATCTCCGCGATTGGCGCTATCGGCGGGTTCTTCATTCCGAAAGCGTTTGGTATCTCGCTGGATTTGACCGGTTCCCCGGCCGGAGCGATGAAAATCTTCCTGGTGTTCTATATTGCCTGCGTGGTGATTACGTGGGCGGTTTACGGGCGCAAGCAAAAATAATATTTCTTGCTGGACTGGGCGCAACAGAGTTGCGCCCTTTTTATAACGAATAAATGCTGCTCAGAAATAACGCTTCCGGCGAGGAATCCCAACTGGTGATAGGCTTCCCACTGGGCTTCATCGAAAAATTGATCGCCCGTTGTTTGCTGTGGGAACGTGTCATTTCGTCCGGCGTAGCCGGCAGTGGCAAGATCCATCCCCGGCAATAAATGCGGTTTAATAATGAGTAATTGTCCGGTTTTTTTCGCAAAGCCATTGATCTCTGGATAATGAACGATCGCCTGGAGTAAGGCTGGTGAAGGTTGTTTTACTTTTAATGCCGATTGCGAGGTATAGTCGCTGTTAATAGGGGTTTTAAACACAATATCAATTGCCATATCAATTTTGGCTTTACGTACCAGGTTCTCAAGATCGTCGAATAAAAAATGAGGGTCGGCACCACAATCCGCGACGACAATTGAATCTAACCTGCGTTTCAGCAATGGGTAAACGCCCGTATTTTCAAAATGACCGCCATCTGTCAAATACCATTTCTCATTGCTCAATCCGGGGAAGCGGGCGAACATTTCAGCACAAAGATAAGTTAAATGCGTGTGCGGCCATTTCAATCCAGGCGCATTATCTTTGCGCTTTGCTTGTCGACTGGGAGAGAGATTTTTTGACCAAAAGCCCAGCCGACCGCCAACTAAATAGATCATAAATGCCAGGCCTGGCGATGTCTTTGAACCCATGCCCGTTGAGACCGCTGCGCCGGAAATAGCAAGCCACTGTGATAGCGTGGTGTGATTGAGGTTCTGCGGGGATTCAGGAAACTGGGTACCGGTTTCAACGCCAAAAGAACTGACCGTCAGGGCAATGCCTTTTCGGTCAGCATTATAGTTGTCGCTGCGATCGTCGATGGTCTGGTTAATACAGCTGGTGATTAAATGAATCGGACCGCCGTAATTGTGCGGCGCGTAATTCTCCATTGCCACATCATCGCCCGCCACCGTGGTGGTGATTTTTTCAATTGCATCCATCGCGCCAGGTAACTTGTCATCCAATGGGTTTTGCGGGAAACGTGGTTTGGTCGCTTTATTTTGTTTATGGGGATAGTTTCCTGTTGAGACCCAGGCGCGTTCGATACGCGCCCGATACAGATTATGCAGTGAGCTGAGATTAAGAAACTCAATAAAACGAGGCTGTTTACCTAACAGCCACAGAATAAGTAATGCCGTCAGTGCAGTCATCAAAGGTAAATAATTAAACCCGGCCAGAGGAACGTTCAAAACCGTTGAAATCTCGATCAGAGCAGCACAGACCGTTGTCAGACAAAAAAGCATCAGTAGATAGCCTGCGATGTTTCCGGCAAGCATAAGATTAAATGAGATTCGCTTATTACCGGCTGAAATTCGCGAGAGGAGCCAGTTGATAAGCTGGGTTTCTTTTAGCAGGCGAACTGCCGCTATGCTTAACGGACTGGAAATCAACATTATGCTGGTATTTGGGCCATGAAAGAGCGAAAACCACAGTAAAAATCCCGCCCGGTTAAGTCCCCATAAGGCGGCGAGGAGGGTGATAATCAGTAGATCCCAGGTGAGAGCCTGAGTTAAGGCCAGGCGAAATGCTGCTAAGTCTTTTATCTGCCGAAAGATATGCACCCAGGGAGCCATACAAATAAGCCAGATCAGCAGTGAAAGTTCCCAGGGGACTGGGCTCAAAAAGAGAAAGACCAGGCACAGCAGAACGCTGATGCCCAGCCCAAGGAGAAGCCAGTCCTGGTGTTGACGAAAGTACCAATAGGAAATTGCCAACCAGGCCGCCAGTGCTGCGGGGATCGCCACCAGGAGGGGAAAATGTTTAAGATCTGGAGGAAGCAGAAGTTGTAATTGCAAGGCCAGGCCTGCGCAGATAATGCAGAGTAAGGTGACAAAAAATAGCGAGGCGAAAAATGAGCGGAGAATCTGGCCGAAAGAAAGCGCAATATCTCGTGTTCCCGCAGGAGTGAGATAGCGTCCGTTATTGCGTAGCCATCCCAGCAGCAGCGAATTGTCTTTTCCTAAACCCGCTTCGACAGCAAGTGGACCGATCCCTTCCTGATAGCAACGTCCCAGCATTCCCCCCGTATATCCTCCGCCGGAGACCGTTGAGAGATAGTCAAACTTGTGCAGTAGTTCGTTTTTCGCCAGTGCCCTTAGCAACCCGAGGCTGAACGTCGCACTGCGGATTCCGCCACCGGAAAGTGCCAGACCATAAATCCCGGTGCACGGTTTTAATTCTGGCTCGTCACCATGAAGTGCAGCGGTGTCCGATTGGTTCTCTGGCCGGAGTAATTTGCGGCGGAGATTAATCGCCTTTTGTTCATTAGCGGGTAATGCATTGAATTTCAATCGAGTATTTTCATTGCACATGGGGATACCATCGAGGGGGGTTAGCGAGACGGTATTTTTAGTGTAGCCAGCCGGGAATCAATGGTGAGGATATATTTTAACGCTTGGGTAAAAGCGGATACCACCTAATAACTGGTTAAGAGTTCATGAAGAGGTAAATAAAGAGAATTTATTATAAAAACCAATAAAAACATATAGATAAAAAATAGACAAATATACCACCTAGGTGGTATTTTTTATTTTCTATATAAATCGTACGGATACCGTGGTTGATCGTTATCAATTCTCTCCCTCTTTCATAGCGTTACCTTCGCTGCAAATCCAGCAATGTCGATTTATCAGAGAGCCGTCAGGCTCCACACAGGAGAGACCCGATGAGTAAATTCCTGGACCGGTTTCGCTACTTCAAACAGAAGGGCGAGACCTTTGCCGATGGGCACGGCCAGCTTCTTAACACCAACCGGGATTGGGAGGATGGATACCGCCAACGTTGGCAGCACGATAAAGTTGTGCGCTCCACTCACGGTGTAAACTGCACCGGCTCATGCAGCTGGAAGATTTATGTCAAAAATGGCCTCGTCACCTGGGAAACCCAGCAGACTGACTATCCGCGTACCCGTCCGGATCTGCCCAACCACGAACCTCGCGGCTGCCCGCGCGGAGCCAGCTACTCCTGGTATCTCTATAGCGCCAACCGCCTGAAATATCCGCTGATGCGTAAGCGCCTGATGAAAATGTGGCGTGAAGCTAAGGTGCAGCATAGCGATCCAGTCGCTGCCTGGGCTTCCATTATTGAAGATGCCGACAAGGCAAAAAGCTTCAAACAGGCGCGCGGTCGCGGCGGCTTTGTGCGCTCCTCCTGGCAGGAAGTGAACGAGCTGATTGCAGCATCCAACGTTTACACTGTTAAAACCTACGGCCCGGACCGCGTGGCTGGCTTCTCGCCCATTCCGGCCATGTCGATGGTTTCTTACGCCTCCGGCGCACGTTATCTGTCGCTGATTGGCGGCACCTGTCTGAGCTTCTACGACTGGTATTGTGACTTACCTCCTGCGTCACCGCAGACCTGGGGTGAGCAGACCGATGTTCCGGAATCCGCTGACTGGTACAACTCCAGCTACATCATCGCCTGGGGCTCTAACGTTCCACAAACCCGTACGCCAGATGCGCACTTCTTTACTGAAGTTCGTTATAAAGGCACCAAAACCGTTGCTATCACTCCGGACTACGCCGAAATCGCTAAACTGTGCGACCTGTGGTTGGCACCGAAACAGGGTACTGATGCAGCAATGGCGCTGGCAATGGGTCACGTGATGTTGCGTGAATTCCACCTCGATAAACCAAGTCAGTACTTCACCGACTACGTTCGTCGCTACACCGACTTCCCGATGCTGGTCATGCTTGAAGAGCGCGAAGGTTATTATGCTGCGGGCCGTATGTTGCGTGCTGCTGACCTGGTTGACTCTCTGGGTCAGGAAAATAATCCGGAATGGAAAACCGTCGCGGTTAATACCGACGGCGATATGGTGGCACCGAACGGTTCTATCGGTTTCCGTTGGGGCGAAAAAGGTAAATGGAACCTTGAGCAACGCGACGGTAAATCCGGTGATGAAACCGAACTGCAACTGAGCCTGTTGGGTAGCCATGACGACGTGGCGCAGGTCGGCTTCCCGTACTTTGGCGGCGAAGGCACCGAGCACTTCACAAGCGTCGAGCTGGAAAATATCCTGCTGCACAAACTGCCGGTGAAACGCCTGCAACTGGCCGACGGCACTACCGCGCTGGTGACCACCGTTTACGACCTGACCATGGCCAACTACGGTCTGGAACGGGGTTTGAGCGATGAAAACTGTGCAACCAGCTACGAAGATATTAAAGCGTACACTCCGGCCTGGGCTGAGAAAATCACCGGCGTGCCGCGCGCGCAGATCATCCGCACCGCGCGTGAATTTGCCGACAACGCAGATAAGACGCACGGTCGTTCGATGATTATCGTTGGCGCTGGCCTGAACCACTGGTATCACCTCGATATGAACTATCGTGGCTTGATCAATATGCTGGTGTTCTGCGGTTGTATCGGTCAGAGCGGCGGTGGTTGGGCCCACTATGTCGGCCAGGAAAAACTGCGTCCGCAGACCGGCTGGCAGCCGCTGGCGTTTGCCCTTGACTGGCAGCGTCCGGCGCGCCACATGAACAGCACTTCCTACTTCTACAATCACTCCAGCCAATGGCGTTATGAGTCGGTTACCGCGCAGGAACTGTTGTCACCGATGGCGGATAAATCTCGCTACACCGGTCATCTGCTGGACTTTAACGTCCGTGCAGAACGTATGGGCTGGCTGCCGTCTGCACCGCAGTTAGGCACAAACCCACTGCGTATTGTTGATGATGCGAAGAAAGCCGGGATGGATCCGGTTGATTACACCGTTAAGGCGCTGAAAGAAGGCACCATTCGTTTTGCGGCTGAACAGCCAGAAAACGGTAAAAACCACCCGCGTAACCTGTTCATCTGGCGCTCTAACCTGCTGGGCTCTTCCGGTAAAGGCCATGAATACATGCTGAAATATCTGCTGGGTACCGAACACGGTATTCAGGGGATGGATCTCGGCAAGCAGGGCGGTCTGAAGCCAGAAGAAGTGGAATGGCAGGATAACGGTCTCGACGGTAAATTGGATCTGGTGGTGACGCTGGACTTCCGTCTGTCGAGCACCTGTCTGTATTCCGATATCGTGCTGCCAACGGCAACCTGGTATGAAAAAGACGACATGAATACCTCGGATATGCATCCGTTTATTCACCCGTTGTCTGCCGCTGTTGATCCAGCCTGGGAATCAAAAAGCGACTGGGAAATCTACAAAGGCATCGCGAAGAAATTCTCTGAAGTCTGCGTGGGACACCTCGGTCAGGAAACGGATATTGTTACGCTGCCAATCCAGCACGACTCTGCGGCCGAACTGGCACAGCCGTTAGATGTGAAGGACTGGAAAAAAGGCGAATGCGACCTGATCCCAGGTAAAACCGCACCGCACATTATCCCGGTTCAACGTGATTATCCGGCAACCTACGAGCGCTTTACCTCCATCGGGCCATTGATGGAAAAAATCGGTAACGGCGGTAAAGGAATTGCCTGGAACACCCAGAGCGAAATGGATCTGCTGCGTAAGCTCAACTACACCAAAGCAGAAGGCCCGGCGAAAGGCCAGCCGATGCTGGATACCGCGATTGACGCAGCCGAAATGATCCTCACCCTGGCGCCGGAAACCAACGGTCAGGTGGCGGTGAAAGCCTGGGCGGCGCTCAGCGAGTTTACCGGTCGCGATCACACGCACCTGGCGCTCAATAAAGAAGACGAAAAAATTCGCTTCCGTGATATTCAGGCGCAGCCGCGCAAGATTATCTCCAGCCCAACCTGGTCCGGTCTGGAAGACGAACACGTCTCCTACAACGCCGGTTATACCAACGTTCATGAACTGATCCCATGGCGTACGCTGTCTGGTCGTCAGTCCTTATATCAGGATCACCAGTGGATGCGTGATTTTGGTGAAAGTCTGCTGGTCTACCGTCCGCCGATCGATACCCGTTCGGTGAAAGAGGTGATGGGCAAGAAATCAAACGGCAACCCGGAGAAGGCGCTGAACTTCCTGACGCCGCACCAGAAATGGGGCATTCACTCAACCTACAGCGACAACCTGCTGATGCTGACTTTAGGTCGCGGTGGTCCGGTGGTGTGGATGAGTGAAGAAGATGCCAAAGAGATCGGTATTGAAGATAACGACTGGATTGAAGTCTTCAACAACAACGGTGCACTGACCGCGCGTGCGGTCGTCAGCCAACGTGTACCGGCCGGGATGACCATGATGTACCACGCGCAGGAACGTATTGTGAACCTGCCGGGTTCAGAAATTACCGGTCAACGCGGCGGTATCCATAACTCGGTGACCCGCATCACGCCAAAACCGACCCATATGATCGGCGGCTATGCGCAGCTGGCCTACAGCTTTAACTACTACGGTACCGTAGGGTCGAACCGTGATGAGTTTGTGGTGGTACGTAAGATGAAGAACATTGACTGGTTGGACGGCGAAGGCAATGACCAGGTACAGGAGAGCGTAAAATGAAAATTCGTTCACAAGTCGGCATGGTGCTGAATCTCGATAAATGCATCGGTTGCCACACCTGCTCGGTCACCTGTAAAAACGTCTGGACCAGCCGTGAAGGAACCGAGTACGCATGGTTCAACAACGTTGAAACCAAGCCGGGTACCGGTTTCCCGACCGACTGGGAAGACCAGGAAAAATACAAAGGCGGTTGGATCCGTAAAATCAACGGCAAGCTGGTGCCGCGCATGGGTAACAAAGCGCTGCTGCTGGGTAAAATCTTCGCTAACCCGCATCTGCCGGGTCTGGATGATTATTACGAGCCGTTTGATTTCGACTACCAGACGCTGCACAACGCACCGGCTGATAGCAAAGCCCAGCCGATTGCTCGTCCACGTTCGCTGATTACCGGCAAGCGCATGGACAAAATCACCAAGGGCCCGAACTGGGAAGATGACCTGGGCGGCGAGTTCGAGAAGCTGTCGAAAGACAAAAACTTCGAGAACATGCAGAAGGCAATGTACGGCCAGTTCGAAAACACCTTCATGATGTACCTGCCGCGCCTGTGCGAGCACTGTCTGAACCCGGCGTGCGTTGCCACCTGCCCGAGCGGTGCGATTTACAAGCGTGAAGAAGATGGCATCGTACTGATCGATCAGGATAAGTGCCGCGGCTGGCGTATGTGCATCACCGGCTGCCCGTACAAAAAAATCTACTTCAACTGGAAGAGTGGCAAGTCTGAAAAATGCATCTTCTGCTATCCGCGTATTGAAGCGGGTCAGCCGACCGTGTGTTCAGAAACCTGCGTGGGCCGTATTCGTTACCTCGGCGTGCTGCTGTATGACGCGGATGCCATTGAAACCGCAGCCAGCACCGAGAACGAGAAAGATCTGTATCAGCGTCAACTGGACGTGTTCCTCGATCCGAACGATCCAAAAGTGATTGAGCAGGCGCAGAAAGACGGTATTCCGCTGAGCGTGATTGACGCGGCGCAGAAATCGCCGGTTTATAAAATGGCGATGGACTGGAAGCTGGCGCTGCCGCTGCACCCGGAATACCGCACGCTGCCAATGGTCTGGTATGTGCCGCCGCTGTCACCCATTCAGTCCGCCGCCGATGCGGGTGAACTAGGCAGCAACGGTATCCTGCCTGACGTTGAAAGCCTGCGTATCCCCGTTCAGTACCTGGCGAACCTGCTGACCGCAGGCGACACCCAGCCAGTACTGCTGGCGCTGAAACGTATGCTGGCGATGCGTCACTTCAAACGTACGGAAACTGTTGATGGCGTTATCGATACCCGTGCGCTGGAAGAGGTGGGTCTGACCGAAGCGCAGGCCCAGGAAATGTACCGTTACCTGGCGATTGCCAACTACGAAGATCGTTTCGTGGTACCAAGCAGTCACCGTGAACAAGCGCGCGACGCGTTCCCAGAGAAAAACGGTTGTGGCTTTAGCTTCGGCGACGGCTGCCATGGTTCTGATACCAAGTTTAATCTGTTCAACAGTCGCCGTATTGACTCGGTGGATGTGAGCAGCAAAACGGAGCCGCACGCATGATTGAACTTGTGATTGTGTCACGCTTGCTCGAGTACCCTGATGCTGCCTTATGGCAACATCAGGACGAACTCTTCGACGTTCTGTCTGAATCAGAAAAACTGGAGCCCGCAGATGCCCAAGCCCTGGGCGTCTTCCTGCGCGATTTAACCGCGCAGGATCTATTGGATGCTCAGGCCGCTTACAGCGAACTGTTTGATCGCGGCCGCGCAACCTCGCTGCTGCTGTTTGAACACGTGCATGGCGAATCCCGTGACCGTGGACAGGCGATGGTCGATCTACTGAACCAGTACGAACAGCACGGTCTGATGCTTGATAGCCGCGAGCTGCCGGATCATCTGCCGCTGTATCTGGAATATCTGGCGCAGCTGCCGGAGAGCGAAGCGATTGGCGGTTTACAGGATATTGCGCCGATTCTGGCGCTGCTCTGTGCCCGTCTTCAACAGCGTGAGAGCCGTTATGCGGTGCTGTTTGAGCAGCTGCTGAAGCTTGCCAATAGCGCGGTAGATGAAGCGAAAGTGGCGGAGAAAATTGCTGACGAAGCCCGTGACGACACGCCGCAGGCGCTGGATGCGGTCTGGGAAGAAGAGCAGGTCAAATTCTTTGCCGATCAGGGCTGCGGTGAGTCGGAAATTTCGAATCACCAGCGTCGTTTTGCCGGAGCCGTTGCCCCGCAATATTTGAATATCTCTAACGGAGGACAGCAATAATGCACTTCCTGAATATGTTCTTCTTTGACATTTATCCGTACATTGCGGGTTCTGTCTTCCTGATCGGCAGCTGGCTGCGCTATGACTACGGCCAGTACACCTGGCGCGCCGCTTCCAGCCAGATGCTGGACCGCAAAGGGATGAACCTGGCATCGAACCTGTTCCATATCGGGATTCTGGGTATTTTTGCCGGCCACTTCTTAGGTATGCTGACACCACACTGGATGTACGAAGCGTGGCTGCCGCTGGAAGTGAAACAGAAGATGGCGATGTTTGCCGGCGGTGCTTCTGGCGTCATGTGCCTGGTGGGCGGAGTGCTGTTGCTGAAGCGTCGTCTGTTTAGTCCGCGCGTGCGTGCGACCACGACCGGCGCCGATATTTTGGTGCTCTCCGTGCTGGTTATCCAGTGCGCGCTGGGCCTGCTGACTATTCCGTTCTCCGCTCAGCATATGGACGGTAGCGAAATGATGAAGCTGGTCAATTGGGCGCAGTCCGTGGTGACCTTCCATGGTGGTGCTTCTCAGCATCTGGACGGGGTAGCGTTTATCTTCCGTATGCACCTTGTTCTCGGAATGACGCTGTTCCTGCTGTTCCCGTTCTCGCGTCTGGTACACATCTGGAGCGTGCCGGTCGAGTATCTGACCCGCAAGTATCAGATTGTTCGTGCGCGTCACTAATACAGCGCTCTAACGTACTAAACCCTGCTTCGGCGGGGTTTTTTTATACCTGAATATCGGTGCTCTCCCGGCGGCGCTGCGCTTGGCCGGGCTACTAACAGCATGTCCCTGTAGTCCGGCCAAGCGCAGCGCCGCTGGGATATATATGGCAGAGAGATAAAAACAGTTTAGAAAGCAAAAAGAGATAACTAAGTTAGATTTGAATACTAAATTGGAGAAGGTACTACGAGGAAGTGATGGTGGTGGGGGAAGGATGACTCGGCTGCGCCTCGCCCTTCGGGTCGTTGCCTGCGGCAACGCTTTCTCGCTGGCGCTCGAATCGAACCTTAGTCGAAGCTTCTCATCCTTCCCTGCATGGGCAGAACATAGAATTTCAGTGTTTTGATTTAGTAAGTTGCTATCAGGAAGTAATGGTGGTGGGGGAAGGATTCGAACCTTCGAAGTCGATGACGGCAGATTTACAGTCTGCTCCCTTTGGCCGCTCGGGAACCCCACCCGGGGTAATCCATATTGTAGAGGTAAAGCTTTGAGATGGTGGTGGGGGAAGGATTATTCGTCGCTTCGCTCCTCACCCTTCGGGCCGTTGCCTGCGGCAACGTTGTCTCGCTTTCGCTCGACTCGAACCTTGGTCGAAGGTTCTCACCCTTCCGAGTGAGTGCAAACTTCAGCATGACTCATTGGGGTAACTACATCGCTGTAGTGAATAATGGTGGTGGGGGAAGGATTCGAACCTTCGAAGTCGATGACGGCAGATTTACAGTCTGCTCCCTTTGGCCGCTCGGGAACCCCACCACGGGGTAATGCTTATACTGGCCTGCTTCCTTCTCGGGAAGCGGGGCGCATCATATCAAATGACGCGCCGCTGTAAAGTATTCCTTTGATAAAAACAAACTGGTTGCCTGCTTTTTACGCGTAAAGCCGCAAAGCTAACCAGCTAATTTCATTATCGATTAAAGAATAATCGTCCGATTGCCGTAAACGAATACCCGCTGCGCCAGAACCTGATATAAAGCACGGCTCAGCACATTTTTCTCGACGTCACGACCCGCACGCATCATATCTTCTGCGGTGTAGGTGTGATCCACGTGAATCACGTCCTGCATAATGATTGGGCCTTCATCGAGATTATCGTTCACGTAGTGCGCGGTCGCGCCAATAATCTTCACGCCGCGATCGTATGCCTGATGGTAAGGGCGTGCGCCAATAAAGGCTGGCAGGAACGAGTGGTGAATATTAATGATTTTATTTGGAAAGCGAGAGACGAATTCCGGGGTCAGCACGCGCATATATTTTGCCAGTACGACATAATCTGGCTCAAGAGCGGCAATGGCATCGCCCATTTGCTTATCGTGCTCTTCGCGGGTTAAACCTTCATGGCTTACCAACTGGAAGGGGATATCAAATCGTTCAACCAAAGTGCGCAGCGTTTCATGGTTACCGATAACGGCGGCAATTTCTACGTCCAGCCCACCATAGTTGGCTTTCATCAGCAGATCGCCCAGGCAGTGTGCCTCTTTGGTCACCAAAATCACGACACGGCGACGGCCTGCTGGGTTTAACTCACGAATAGAGCCTTCTGGCAGAGCGCTGTCGAGGTCTGCCAGCAGAATGGAATCATTGAAAATACCTTCAAGCTCGGTACGCATAAAGAAACGACCGGTCCGATGATCAACGAATTCGTTGTTTTGCACGATGTTCAGTTCGTGCTTGTAGCAGATATTAGTGATACGCGCGATGAGGCCTTTCTGATCAGGGCAAATAGTGCGTAGTACTTTACGTTGTAGTGAATGCATCGCGGGGAAAATCCTGTAGTGTTTGCTATTTCTGCTGCTGGCTTATTGGCCGCAACATTTTTTAAATTTTTTACCTGAACCGCAAGGGCAGGGGTCATTTCGACCAATGAGCGGTCGTGTGCCGTCAATATAGTACCACTGTCCGTTTTCTTTTAAGAATCTGGATCGTTCAATAATAGCCCCGGAGCGGTTATCGTCAGTAAAACGAGCGATAAAGCTGACGAAGCCTTCATCAGGACTGCGGCCAGTATCGGTGGCAAAGAGGGTTAAACCTTGCCATTGGGTTCGGGTAAATCCGTTCTCCAGGTCTGCGCGAAACTGTTGCGCCTGACAGGAGGGGTGCCATGTTTTGATCAGATAGTCGGCATCTTTCATGACAAATGCGCTGTAGCGGGATCGCATCAGCTGTGACGGATCCGGCGCAAGCTGTGTGCCAGCCAGATAACGCTGACAACATGAGCTATACTCCAGAGCGCTGCCACAGGGGCATAATTGCGACAAAACGGCCTCCATGGAAAAGAGAAAAACGGCGTTGTTACGCTAAAGTGCTTATGTTAACTGAGCGATGGCGATGATGCCATGCCCGGAGTGGAAGGATATGTTTCGGTAATAATGAGAAAGCTTAAAGTTGGTCTGGCATTAGGGGCAGGAGCCGCACGAGGGTGGTCGCACATCGGTGTGATCAATGCGTTACAGCGTGCAGGTATAGACGTTGATGTCATCGCGGGATGTTCTATTGGGTCGCTGGTAGGCGCAGCCTACGCTTGCAATCGACTTCCTGCGCTGGAGAAATGGGTATGCTCCTTTAGTAATTGGGACGTTCTGAAGTTAATGGATCTCTCCTGGCAACGCGGCGGATTACTGCGCGGCGAGCGTGTGTTCAGTCAGTATCGGCAGCTTATGCCCACCACTGACATTGAATGCTGCGAACGTCGATTTGCGGCCGTCACCACCAATTTAAGCACTGGCCGTGAATTGTGGTTTACTGAGGGGGATCTGCATCTTGCGGTACGCGCCTCTTGCAGTATGCCCGGGCTGATGTCGCCAGTGATGCATAATGGTTACTGGCTGGTGGATGGCGCGGTTGTCAATCCCGTGCCGGTGTCCCTGGCTCGCGCAATGGGCGCAGATATTGTGATTGCCGTTGATTTGCAGCACGATGCGCATCTGATGCAGCAAGATTTGTTATCCATGGAGGCGCGACGCCCGGAAGAGGAGGAAGATTTCTCCTGGCATTCTCGTATACGCACCCGGTTGACGCGCATGACTTCGCGCCGGGCGACGGTGACGCCAACGGCTATGGAGATCATGTCCACTTCTATTCAGGTGCTGGAAAATCGCCTTAAGCGAAACCGCATGGCGGGCGATCCGCCGGATATTCTGATACAACCCTTTTGCCCGCAAATCTCCACTCTTGATTTTCATCGAGCCGGTGAAGCTATAGCAGCTGGTCATCTGGCGGTTGAAAAGAAAATGGATGAACTATTACCTTTGGTGCGTACCTCCGCGTAGCGCATTTAACACCGACTTAAGTAAATTCTGACAGGCGATAGCGTGAATAGCATGCCACTATTACATTATCGTCAGCCAGAGGAGAGATCATGACGCAGCCATTGGCGGGTAAACAGATTCTGATAGTTGAAGACGAACCCGTTTTCCGCTCTCTTTTGCACACCTGGTTAACTTCGCTTGGTGCGACTATCGTACAGGCGGAGGATGGGGTGGATGCGCTTCAAAAAATGGCCGATTCAAAACCTGATCTGATGATTTGTGATATTTCGATGCCGCGTATGAATGGCCTGCAACTGGTTGAACATCTGCGCAATCAAGGTGAACAGCTGCCGATTCTGATGATATCAGCAACAGAAAATATGGCGGATATTGCTAAAGCGCTGCGCCTTGGTGTACAGGATATCCTGCTAAAGCCAGTGAGGGATTTTGAGCGCCTGAAGGAAACGGTCTATGCCTGCCTCTATCCCAACATGTTCAATTCGCGAGTGGAAGAGGAAGAGCGGTTATTTGAGGACTGGGATGCGCTAGTCAGTGACCCGAAAGCGGCATCGAGGCTGCTGCAGGAACTTCAGCCTCCTGTTCAACAGGAGATGTCCCGTTGTCGTATTCACTATCGCCAGCTTATGTCGGCTGATAAGCCTGGACTGGTTCTCGATATTGCACCGTTATCAGAAAACGATCTGGCGTTTTATTGTCTGGATGTCACGCGCGCGGGGGATAATGGGGTTCTTGCAGCCTTATTGTTGCGTGCACTGTTTAATGGACTGCTGCAAGAGCAGTTAGCTCATCAGGGGCAGCGCTTGCCGGAGATGGGAAGTCTGCTAAAACAGGTTAATCAATTGCTACGTCAGGCAAATTTGCCAGGGCAATTCCCATTATTGGTAGGGTATTACCACAGCGGATTGAAAAATTTGATATTAGTTTCTGCGGGTTTGAACGGCACGCTGAATACAGGCGAACACCAAATTCAGATTAGTAATGGGGTTCCGTTAGGAACGTTAGGTAATGCATATCTCAACCAAATAAGTCAACGCTGTACATCATGGCAGTGCCAAATTTGGGGGGCTGGTGGGCGTTTACGCCTTATGTTGTCTGCGGAATGAGCAATTGTGTTTATTTTAACTCTGCCAGGGTTACCGCACGATCTTTTGCGGTGGTACTATCGCCGGGTTTAATGCGTAAAAATCCTAATTCGGGGATATCCAATCCTTTTCAGACCAGGTTTGGCTGAGCAGGCTGATATACTCGATATCATATTATTAACGAGAAGTTTAAAAAACGAACAGTCCAGGAGATTTCAATGGCTGCGCTTAATTCAAAAGTAAGAAAAGCTGTAATCCCGGTCGCGGGATTAGGTACCCGGATGTTGCCTGCAACTAAGGCTATTCCTAAAGAAATGCTGCCGTTGGTAGACAAGCCTTTAATTCAATATGTTGTTAACGAGTGTATCGCAGCCGGGATTACTGAAATTGTTCTGGTCACGCACTCCTCCAAAAACTCTATCGAAAACCATTTTGATACCAGTTTTGAACTGGAAGCGATGCTGGAAAAACGTGTAAAACGCCAGCTGTTGGAAGAAGTTCAATCTATTTGTCCGCCGCACGTTACCATTATGCAGGTCCGTCAGGGGCTGGCTAAAGGTCTGGGTCATGCTGTGCTGTGTGCCCATCCTGTTGTTGGCGATGAGCCAGTCGCGGTTATTTTGCCAGACGTTATTCTGGATGAATTTGAATCCGATCTGTCCTGCGATAATCTGGCGGAAATGATTGCTCGTTTTGATGAGACTGGCGCCAGTCAAATCATGGTTGAACCCGTTGCAGACGTGACTGCATACGGCGTTGTTGACTGCAAAGGCCAGCCTCTGCAGCCGGGTGAGAGCGTTCCGATGGTTGGTGTTGTCGAAAAACCAAAAGCGGACGTTGCGCCGTCCAATCTGGCCGTTGTTGGTCGTTATGTGCTGAGCGCGGATATTTGGCCGCTGCTGGCAAAAACGCCTCCAGGAGCCGGTGATGAAATTCAGCTGACTGATGCAATTGATATGCTGATCGAAAAAGAAACGGTCGAAGCCTATCATATGAAAGGCGTGAGTCATGACTGTGGTAATAAACTGGGTTATATGCAAGCTTTTGTTGAATATGGCGTTCGCCATAAGTCACTGGGCGCAGAATTTAAAACCTGGCTGGAAAAAGCAGTCGCGAAGTAATCGTTATCTGAAGTACTACAAGAAGCCGGGAGCGATTTCGTTTCCCGGTTTTTTTATACCCGTACGGCGTATGTTGGATTAAGAGATAAAAAAATCCCGCCGGAGCGGGATTTTTAAACGGATACGATAGTTTATTACAGCAGGAAATCGTCCAGAGATTTACCCTGCTCATCCATCGCTTTCTTGATCACTGCCGGAGTACGACCCTGACCAGTCCAGGTTTTAGTTTCGCCATTTTCGTCAACGTAGCTATATTTAGCCGGACGTGCTGCACGTTTGGCTTTAGTACCCGCTTTAACAGCTGCCATGGTGCTCAGCAGCTCATTCGGATCAATACCATCAGCAATCAGCATTTCACGGTATTGCTGCAGTTTACGGGTGCGTTCTTCAATTTCCGCAGCAGCAGCGCTTTCTTCTTCGCGACGTTCGTTAACGACGACTTCTAATTTTTCCAGCATTTCTTCGAGCGTTTCAAGTGTGCATTCTCTTGCCTGCGCACGAAGAGTACGGATGTTGTTCAAAATTTTAAGTGCTTCGCTCATTGTAGTAATCTCAAACTTATATTGTGGGGTGGTTTGTTGGACTAATAATAGAGCGATAAAATCAGATGTGCAATAGGGGAGAATGTAAGGAAGTCAAAATAAGTTGTTATTTGTCTCGAGAATTAATTAATTTAAGTTAATTTTTCCGGGTGAGTTCACATCTTTACTGCTTATAGCGAAGTTGCATCCATAAGCTAAAACCCTGAGATAGTATGCTTTTTCTGATTCTCAGCGAGTAAAGTTATACTTCGCATGGATAAATATCATCTTCGGTATTAGCTCAGTGGTTGCGGTGATGTTTAATATAAAACACTTGTCCAGGTCCGTTATAGCCTCTCTGCAGGAACACGGATAAGCACAAAAGGACAATGGCACCGTAAGTCGCCGTGTCCCTGATCGTACGAATAGCAGACACGTCCTTCTATTAAAATGCTTAATCTTTTAGGTATCCGCAGGCTTAACATTGATCGCAATACCCGCCCTGAAAGGGCAGATAGAAGGAGAATATATGATACAATTTGGCTGCGATAAAACACATTGATTGGGGTCACGCAGCCGATGGCACAACTTTATTTCTACTATTCTGCAATGAATGCAGGTAAGTCTACCGCTCTGTTACAGTCTTCCTACAATTACCAGGAGCGAGGGATGCGTACCGTGGTTTATACGGCGGAGATAGACGATCGCTTTGGTTCCGGGAAGGTGAGTTCAAGAATTGGTCTATCATCGCCAGCACGATTGTATAATACTCAAACTTCATTATTTTCTGACATTGCCGGTGAACATGCGCGTCAGCCTATTCACTGCGTATTAGTGGATGAAAGCCAGTTCTTGACCCGTGAGCAGGTACATGAGTTGTCAGAAGTCGTCGACGAACTTGATATTCCCGTGTTGTGCTATGGCTTGCGTACGGATTTTCGTGGCGAATTGTTTATTGGCAGTCAATATTTGCTGGCATGGTCCGATAAATTGGTTGAATTAAAAACCATCTGGATTGGCCCCTATATTTCCATACACTTTTTATCACTTAACCCATTACTGGT
>NZ_JAPUEW010000042.1:0-127441 GCF_027492335.1 Klebsiella sp.
AATTTATCGTCAAAATCGGTGTTGCAAAAACGGGAGTGACCATAGATTCCGTTTTATATACCCGTCATACTTCAAGTTGCTTGTACGTTGGCTACGGATTACTCGGCCCATCCATGGGCCTCGCCCTTACGGGCCGTCGCAAGCGACGTTCAAATCTGCTCCCGGCAGATTTGTCGTTCACCCCAGTCACTTACTTCAGTAAGCTCCTGGGGATTTTCTCACTTGCCGCCTTCACGCAACTCGAATTATTTAGGGTAGAGCGATTGTTCTTATGACCATCTCTTTAACGCTGCTGGCGGCGGGAAGCCTGAAAAGTGCTTTTATCCCGCTGCTGGCACGTTTTCAGCAGCAAACCGGCATCCCGGTCGATGTTCATTTTGGTCCAGCAGGCCTGCTGCGCGAGCGCATTGAGGCCGGAGAACCCTGTTCGGTGTTTGCTTCAGCCAACGTTCAGCATCCGCAGGCGCTGCGCCAGGCCGGGCTGGCCGGGGAGTGCCATTCGTTCGCCCGTAATCAGCTTATGCTGACTGCCCGGCGCGGCGCGGAAACAGACCGGCGGGACTGGCTGGCGCTTCTCAGCGATCCGAGCTTACGCCTGGCAACCTCCACTCCGGGCTGCGACCCGTCGGGTGACTATACCTGGCAGCTTTTTTCCCTGATTGAACAACGTTGCCCCGGCGTGGGGGGCGCCATTATGGCCCGCGCTCAGCAACTGGTGGGGGGACGAGACTCTCTTACCATACCTGCCGGTGAAACCGCCGGAGCGTGGCTGATTCGCGAAAACTTAGCCGATTTGTTTATTGGCTATGCGCATTACGCTACGCAGATGACGGCGTGCGATGACCTGCTTACCCTCGTCATACCGCCGTCGTGGAATATTTGCTGTGACTATCAGCTGGCGCAGATTGAACAGAGTGCCGGTGCGCAGCAGCTGTGCCGCTTTATCCTCGGCGCAGAGGGCCAGCGCTTCCTGAAAAACGCCGGTTTTTTAGCTATCAACGATGAATGGTAAACTGCGGGGCCAGCAGCGGAACCGCCGATCCGGGATGATTGATTTTGCGCACCGGTAAACCATAAGCGCGCTGAAGGTTCTCTTCCGTCAGCACGTTGGTGGATTCGCCTGCCAGCCATTGCCCATCCGGTAACAGAAGCAAGGTATGGCTTGCCACCTGCAGAGCATGGGTCGGGTCGTGAGTGGTAAACACCACAGTGCGCCGCTGGCGGTGGGCGAGGTCGCTGATTAATTGCAGTACCACCTGCTGGTTGGCCAGATCCAGCGCCGAGCAGGGTTCATCCAGCAGGATATTCTGGCTGGCTCCCACCAGCGCTCTGGCGATCAGTACCAGCTGCTGCTGGCCGCCGGATAGCGAACGAAACACCTTACCGGCCAGCGACGCGATGCCGAGCTGCATCAGCGCTTCCTGCACCTGGCGCTCATCTTCCGCTGACGGCTGAGCGAACAGATTGACGTGGCGGGCACGGCCCATCAGCACCATGTCGCGCACCTGCCAGCTAAAAGCCGGGCGAAAAGATTGCGGCACAATAGCAATACCGCCCTCGCAGGTAAACTGACCGCCGAGCGGCGTCAGCACCCCGGTCAGCGTATCAAGCAGGGTGCTTTTGCCGCGCCCGTTTGCGCCGAGTACCGCCCAGATATCGCCGGAACCGCACTGTAAACTCAACGGCGTAAACAGCGGCTGGCTATGACCATATAACAGGTCGGTTAAACGCAAGGAAAGCGTCATCAGAATGCCCCTCTGCGCCGTGAATGTACCAGCAGATAAGTGAACAGCGGCGCGCCAAGCAGGGCAGTAATAATGCCAATGGGGATTTCGGCCTGGGTTAGCGTACGGGCAAGGTCATCGACGACAATCATAAAACCGCCGCCAAGCCAGAAGGCGGTGGGCAGAAGACGCCGATGATCGGCCCCCACCAGCAGCCGCGCCAGATGCGGAATAACCAGTCCGACCCATGCAATGCTGCCGCTTACCGCCACCTGGGCGGCAACCAGTACCGCGCAGCATACCAGCACGCCGCGACGTAAAGCGGTAACGGAAACCCCCAGCCCGCGCGCATCTTTGTCCTCCAGCGCCAGCAGGTTGATCCGCCAGCGCAGCTTAAAGAGCACCGCCGCCGCGCAGCCCACTGGAATTGCCATGATCAGCACTTTGTGCCAGTTGGCGGTGGCGAAGCTACCGAGCAGCCAGAACACAATATTCGGCAGCGTTTCTTCAGTATCGGCCAGGTACTGCATCAGGCTCACCAGGGCAGCAAAAAATCCGCTGAGGATAATCCCTGAGAGGATCAGCACCAGCGTGCTTTCCCGACCCTGAAGCGCGGCAATCAGGTACACCAGAATCAGTGCGGCAAGACCGAAGAAAAAGGTTGAGGTCATCATCAGAACGGTATTAAGCCCCAGCAAAATCGCCAGCGTACCGCCGAAAGCGGATCCGGAGGTGACGCCGATGATATGCGGATCCACCAGCGGGTTCTGGAACACTCCCTGTAAGGTGGCTCCGCACAGCCCCAGCGCGCCGCCGGCCAGCAGCGCCATCACAATCCTTGGCAGCCTCACTGACCAGACAACCTGTCCGGCCACGCCGTCAACGGGCGAAAGATGCGCCAACTGGCGGAAAACTTCCGCCAGACTTAATGGATATTGGCCAAAACAGATTGAAGCGACGGCAATTAACAGCGTAACCAGTGCGAGGGTGCATTGCAGCAGGGCCGGGTGGCGATTACTGAGCATCTGGGGTCCACTTCACGCGATAGAAACGCTGATAGTAATCCTGCGCTTTCGCATCAACATCGACGTTGTTATAGCGGGACGGGTAGAGCTTTTTCGCCATCCACAGTTCGCCAATAGCCAGCGCTTCCGGCATCGGGTAGCCCCACGCCTTGGCGTATTCCGGCATCAGCCACACGCGGTGGTTTTTCACCGCGTCAATGCTTTGCCACTGCGGGTCGTTCTGGATCTGTTTGACGACGTCCGGATAGCGGTCCTGGACAAAAATCACCTCAGGGTTCCACTGCAGCACCTGCTCCAGCGAAACCTGGCGTGCGCCTTTCACGCTGGCGGCAGCGACGTTCAGCGCCCCGGCGTGCGTCATCATCAGGCCGGTATATTTACCTGAACCATAGGTGTTGAGATCCGGATTGGCCATATATACGCGCACCCGCTGGTTTTCCGGGATATCGGCGACCGGCGCATTGGCCTGCTTACGGGCGCTAAAGGTGTAGTTAATCAGATCTTCGGCCTGCGTTTTGCGATCGACCACTTCGCCAATCAGGCGGATACCCTGTTTCAGGCCCTCGTTGTAGGCCTGCTCTTCATCGGCCATCGTCGGGTTCATTTTGTTTTTCTCGCCAGCGGCATCCTGGCGCAGCGAGACGGCCACCACCGGGATCCCGGCGTTCTGGATCTGCTGGATCATCGCCTGCGGCGCATAGTTGGCGACGAAGACCACCTGCGGATGCAGCGCCAGCAGACTCTCGATATTGACCTGAGTCAGATCGCCCGGCATCGGCAGTTTCTCAATACCCGGCATAAAGCGGGCAAACTGCGGGCCGAGCTGCTTTTTCCAACTGCTCATGACGCCGACGATATCGTCAGCGGCGTTAAGCTGCACCAGCAGGTTTAAGGTCTGGTGCTGAAGCACCACGGCGCGGGTGACGTGGTCGGGGAGAGTGACTACACGACCTAACTGGTCGGTGACGGTACGGTCGGCAAAAGCCTGGCTGGCGAACAGGCTGGCGCTGAAAAGCGTCAGGGCGAGGAGAAAACGCGGCTGTTTTGACATGGAATGGCTCGGTTATATAAGGATTATCGCTATGCATTAAAATATATAGCGACGCCGAGCGCAATTGTTACCGGGCCATTTACCCCTTCAGGACAAGGCTATTCGTAAAAAACCTCTTCATCGGCCATGCGTTCTTCGAGCTGGCTGGCCACTTTTTGCAATGAGGCGAGATACTTTTGTGCCGCCTGGTCGATGGTCATGGCTTTGGCCATATATACGAGGTTCAGGCAGCCAATAACCCGCTGTTGGCTACGGATAGGGACGGCAATTGAGGCGATTTTTTCCTCCTGCTGCCAGCTGCGAAAGTTCTCACCGTAGCCGTTTTGCCGGGTGCGTTCGAGAATGGTGGTCAGTTTTTCCGGCTCACGCGCCAGTTGGTACTCCGCTTCCGGGCGCGCGGCCAGCATCTCGATGATTGGGTTTCGTTCATGTTCCGGGGCGAAGGCCAGCCAGGTCAGCCCGGACGCCGTCAGCAGCAGCGGCAGACGGCGGCCGACCATCGCACGGTGGAAGGAGAGGCGGCTGAAGCGGTGGGTGGTTTCGCGCACCACCATCGCATCGACGTCAAGCGTGGTGATGTCAGTTGGCCATAGAACCTCCCGCAAAAGCTCACCAAGCAGCGGCGTGGCGAGGGCAGAAATCCAATGTTCGTCACGAAATCCCTCACTTAACTGACGAACTTTAATCGTCAATCGAAAGCTATCATCGGAGCGGCTGCGGCGAACATATCCTTCATCCTGTAGCGTTTCCAGCAGTCGTCTGACGGTGGTGCGATGCAGGCCGCTAAACTCGGCCAGGGTGCCAACCGTCGCGCCTCCGTCGAATTTATTTAACAAGTTTAATAACAATAATCCGCGGCTTAATCCGCGTACCGTCTTGTAATCTGCTGACGAATTTTCGCTCATGTTGCCTCGATAAAAATCATTTTAAACAATCATGTGCACCTGGTGCATATCTGATGATGTTTTGATTGTAGCGCAAATTACCAAACCTATACTGACCTCACTATAAAAATATATTCACATTTAATTAACAAATTGCCGCATTGATGTTTTCCAGATAGCGGCAATTTGTCCGAAGCGTGAGGTTTTGAAAATGACAACATCTAATCCTGATATCCAACCGGCCGTGCAGCATACCGCCCAGGTGGCGATTGCCGGTGCTGGCCCTGTTGGTCTGATGATCGCCAACTACCTGGGGCAAATGGGCGTCAGCGTGCTGCTGATTGAGAAGCTGGATTCACTGATCGATTACCCCCGCGCCATCGGTATCGACGATGAAGCGCTGCGGGCGATGCAGGCCGTCGGACTGGTGGACAACGTGCTGCCGCACACCACGCCGTGGCACGCCATGCGCTTTCTGACTCCGAAAGGGCGCTGCTTCGCCGATATTCAACCGATGACCGACGAGTTTGGCTGGTCGCGGCGTAACGCCTTTATTCAGCCGCAGGTTGACGGGGTGCTGTACGAAGGCCTCAGCCGTTTTCCCCACGTCCGTTGCCTGTTTTCCCGCGAAGTTGAAGCCTTTAGCCAGGATAGTGACGGTGTCACGTTAAATCTGCAAGGCAGCGATGGCGAGCACGAAACCGTACGCGCCGACTGGCTGGTGGCCTGCGACGGCGGTGCCAGCATTATTCGCCGCACGCTGAATATTCCCTTTGAAGGGAAAACCGCGCCAAATCAGTGGATTGTTATCGATATCGCTAATGATCCTCTGGCCACTCCGCACGTCTATCTGTGCTGCGACCCGGTGCGCCCGTATGTCTCCGCCGCGCTGCCACATGGCGTTCGGCGATTTGAATTTATGGTGATGCCCGGTGAAACCGAAGCCCAGCTTAGCGAGCCGGGCAATATGCGCCAACTGTTGAGCAAGGTACTACCGGACCCGGACCACGTCGAACTGATCCGCCAGCGCGTCTATACCCATAACGCGCGCATTGCCGAACGCTTTCGCGTGGATCGCATACTGCTGGCGGGCGACGCCGCGCACATCATGCCGGTCTGGCAGGGGCAAGGTTACAACAGCGGCATGCGCGATGCCTTCAATCTGGCGTGGAAGCTGGCGCTGGTGGTGAACGGCAAAGCCGGAGAGTCGCTGCTCGATAGCTACCAACAGGAGCGACGGGACCACGCGAAAGCGATGATCGACCTGTCGGTCACTGCCGGTAACGTCCTGGCACCGCCGAAACGCTGGCACGGCGCAGTACGCGACGGTATCTCGTGGTTACTCAACTATCTGCCGCCGGTAAAACGCTACTTCCTCGAAATGCGCTTCAAGCCGATGCCGCAGTATCGCGACGGCGCGCTGCTGGCGGAAGATGAAGGTAAAAGCTCCCCGGTTGGCAAAATGTTTATCCAGCCAAAGGTAACGCTTGAGAACGGTCAGGTCACGCTGCTGGATGAGGTGATTGGCGCGAACTTCGCCATCCTCTGCTGGGGTTGCAACCCGCTCTGGGGACTAAATGAAGAACAGATTTCCCGCTGGCACGCTGTCGGGGTGCGTTTTATCCAGGTGGTACCGGAGGTACAGATTCATTGCGACCAGGACAACGTGCCCGGCGTTATCCGCCTCGGCGACACGCAAAACCGTCTGAAAAGCTGGTTTGCGCAGCACGATACCGCCATCGCCGTCGTGCGTCCGGACCGCTTCGTCGCCACCGTGGCAATACCGCAAACCCTGGGCAATAAGCTTGATGCGCTGGCGAGCAAAATGCAGTTAGCACCCGCGCCATCCACAACAACGATGGAAAAGGTGGCCTGATATGAATGCTTATCTTCATTGTCTCTCGCATACCCCGCTGGTGGGCTATGTTGACCCGGAGCAGGCGGTGCTGGACGAGGTCAACGGCGTGATTGCCGAGGCGCGGGCGCGAATTGCCGCCTTCGACCCGGAGCTGGTGGTGCTGTTTGCCCCGGATCACTACAACGGCTTTTTCTACGACGTGATGCCGCCATTCTGTCTAGGCATTGGCGCAACCTCTATTGGCGATTTCGCCAGCGCCAGCGGCGAGCTGCCGGTACCGACGGCGCTGGCAGAGGCCTGCGCTCACGCGGTGATGAAAGACGGTATCGACCTGGCGGTCTCTTACTGTATGCAGGTGGATCATGGCTTTGCGCAACCGTTGGAGTTCCTGCTCGGCGGGCTGGATAAGCTGCCTGTTCTGCCGGTGTTTATCAACGGCGTGGCGACGCCGCTACCGGGCTTTCAGCGCACCCGGATGCTGGGCGAAGCCATTGGTCGCTTCCTTACCACCCTCAATAAACGCGTGCTGATCCTCGGTTCCGGCGGGCTTTCGCATCAACCGCCGGTACCGGAGCTGGCGAAAGCCGATGCCCATATGCGCGACCGGCTGCTGGGTAGCGGCAAACAACTGCCGCCTGATGAGCGCGAGCTGCGTCAGCAGCGGGTAATCGGCGCGGCGAAGCAGTTTATTAAGGATCAGAACTCGCTCTATCCGCTCAACCCCATCTGGGATAACCGCTTTATGAGCCTGCTGGAGCAGGGACGACTGGCTGAGCTGGACGCCGTGAGTAACGAAGAGCTGTCGGCGATGGCGGGGAAATCGACGCACGAGATTAAAACCTGGGTGGCTGCCTTTGCCGCGCTATCCGCCTTTGGCAACTGGCGCAGCGAAGGCCGCTACTACCGGCCAATCCCCGAGTGGATTGCCGGATTTGGCTCGCTGAGCGCCACCACGCAGAACTGAACTAACGGGAGAATATCATGAGTTACCAACCGCAAACCGAAGCCGCCACTAGCCGTTTTCTCAACGTTGAAGAGGACGGAAAAACACTACGTATTCATTTTAACGACTGCGGCCAGGGGGATGAAACCGTGGTCCTGCTGCACGGCTCCGGCCCCGGTGCCACCGGCTGGGCCAACTTTAGCCGCAATATCGATCCGCTGGTCGAGGCGGGCTACCGGGTGATTCTGCTGGATTGCCCCGGCTGGGGGAAAAGCGACTCTATCATCAACAGTGGTTCCCGTTCAGACCTGAACGCCCGGGTGCTGAAAAGCGTGATTGACCAACTGGATATCAGCAAAGTGCATCTGTTGGGCAACTCGATGGGCGGCCATAGCGCGGTGGCCTTCACCCTGAGCTGGCCCGAGCGCGTCGGCAAGCTGGTGCTGATGGGCGGCGGAACCGGCGGCATGAGCCTGTTTACGCCGATGCCGACGGAGGGCATCAAGCTACTGAACGGCCTGTATCGTGAGCCGACCATCGAAAATCTGAAAAAGATGATGAACATCTTCGTTTTCGATACCCGCGATCTGACCGAAGCGCTGTTCGAAGCGCGCCTCAACAATATGTTGTCGCGGCGGGATCACCTGGAAAATTTCGTTAAAAGTCTGGAAGCCAATCCGAAGCAGTTCCCGGATTTTAGCCCGCACCTCGGCGAAATTAGCGCCCGGACTCTGATCGTCTGGGGGCGCAACGACCGCTTTGTACCGATGGACGCCGGGCTGCGTCTGCTGGCGGGCATTAACGGCTCCGAGCTGCATATCTATCGCGACTGCGGCCACTGGGCGCAGTGGGAACATGCGGAGAGCTTCAACCAGCTGGTGCTCGATTTTCTGGCGCGGAATTAAGGAATCGTGATGACAACGTTATCTCTTGAACAACTGGCGCAGCGTCTGCGTGAGGCGGAAACCCACGGGCAGGCCATTGAACCGCTGCGCGATATTCTCGGCGTCGACAACGCCGAGGCAGCCTACGCCATCCAGCGTATTAACGTACAGCACCACGTCGCCATGGGGCGCCGGGTGGTAGGGCGTAAGGTGGGACTGACCCATCCTAAAGTGCAGCAGCAGCTGGGCGTTGACCAGCCGGACTTTGGCACTCTGTTTGCCGACATGTGCTACGGAGATAACGCCAATGTGCCGTTCTCCCGCATCCTGCAGCCGAAGGTTGAGGCCGAAATCGCCCTTGTGCTCAAGCATGACCTGCCGCATGCCGACACCACCTTTGATGAGCTGTACGCCGCTATCGACTGGGTGCTGCCCGCGCTGGAAGTGGTCGGTAGCCGCATTCGCGACTGGTCGATTGGTTTCGTTGATACGGTAGCCGACAACGCTTCCTGCGGTGTCTACGTGATCGGCAGCCCGGCGCGCCGACCGGAGGGGCTGGATCTGAAAAACTGCACCATGCGCATGACCCGCAATCAGGAGGAAGTCTCCAGCGGACGCGGCAGCGAGTGCCTGGGCCATCCGCTGAACGCGGCGGTATGGCTGGCGCGCAAAATGGCCAGCCTTGGCGAGCCGCTGCGGGCGGGCGATATCGTGCTGACGGGTGCGCTGGGGCCGATGGTGGCGATTAACGCAGGAGATCGTTTTGAAGCCCATATTGAGGGTTTAGGTTCAGTGGCGGCAACGTTCGTCGCGCAAGAGGAAGGTCGTCATGAGTAAACGTAAAGTCGCAATTATCGGCTCCGGCAATATCGGTACCGATTTAATGATCAAAATTCTGCGCCACGGGCAGCATCTGGAGATGGCGGTAATGGTCGGCATCGACCCGGAATCCGACGGCCTGGCCCGCGCCCGGCGCATGGGTGTCGCCACCACCCACGAAGGTGTCGGCGGTCTGATGCAGATGGCGGAATTTGCCGACATTGACTTTGTTTTCGACGCCACCAGCGCCGGGGCGCACGTGAAAAACGACGCCGCGCTGCGCGAAGCCAAACCGGGAATTCGCGTTATCGACCTGACTCCGGCGGCTATCGGTCCGTACTGCGTACCGGTGGTCAACCTTGATGCCAATCTGCAACAGGGAAACGTCAATATGGTGACCTGCGGCGGCCAGGCGACCATCCCGATGGTGGCCGCGGTGTCTCGGGTAGCGAAAGTGCACTATGCGGAAATCATCGCCTCGATTGCCAGCAAATCCGCCGGGCCGGGGACGCGGGCCAATATTGATGAATTTACTGAAACCACCTCACAGGCCATTGAAAAAGTCGGCGGCGCGGCGAAGGGCAAAGCGATTATCGTGCTGAACCCGGCGGAGCCGCCGCTGATGATGCGCGATACCGTTTATGTGTTAAGCGAAGACGCGTCGCAGCAGGACATTGCCGCCTCGATTGAGAAAATGGCGGCGGCGGTGCAGGCCTATGTGCCGGGCTACCGCCTGAAACAGCAGGTGCAGTTTGAAGTGATCCCGGAAGATAAGCCGGTGAACCTGCCGGGCGTTGGCCGCTTCTCCGGCCTGAAAACATCGGTTTATCTCGAAGTCGAAGGGGCAGCGCACTACCTGCCAGCCTACGCGGGCAACCTCGATATTATGACCTCGGCGGCGCTGGCAACGGCGGAGAAAATGGCCCAGGCAATGAACGGCGCAGCGGGAGAAGTAGTATGAACGGTAAAAAACTCTATATCTCAGACGTGACCCTGCGCGACGGGATGCATGCCATTCGCCATCAGTATTCACTCGATAATGTGCGCCAGATTGCCCGGGCGCTGGACAGTGCGGGGGTGGATTCGATCGAAGTGGCGCACGGCGACGGCCTGCAAGGCTCCAGTTTTAACTACGGCTTTGGCGCGCACAGCGACCTGGAGTGGATTGAAGCGGCGGCGGAATCGGTCAGCCAGGCGAAAATCGCCACTTTACTGCTGCCCGGTATCGGCACCCTGCACGACCTGAAAAACGCCTATCAGGCTGGGGCTCGGGTGGTGCGCGTCGCCACTCATTGCACCGAAGCGGACGTCTCGGCACAGCATATCGCCTTCGCCCGCGAGCTGGGCATGGACACCGTTGGCTTCCTGATGATGAGCCATATGACCACTCCGGAACAATTGGCACAGCAGGCGCTGAAGATGGAATCTTATGGCGCGACCTGTATCTACGTGGTCGATTCCGGCGGGGCGATGAATATGAACGACATTCGCGATCGTTTTCGCGCCCTGAAGGCGGTGCTGAAACCGGAAACTGCCACCGGTATGCATGCGCACCATAACCTCAGCCTCGGCGTTGCCAACTCCATCGCCGCGGTGGAAGAGGGTTGTGACCGCATCGACGCCAGCCTGGCAGGGATGGGCGCAGGAGCAGGCAACGCGCCGCTGGAGGTGTTTATCGCCGCTGCCGACAAACTCGGCTGGAACCACGGTACCGATCTCTACGCCTTAATGAACGCTGCCGATGAACTGGTGCGCCCGCTACAGGACCGTCCGGTGCGCGTTGACCGCGAAACGCTGGCGCTGGGCTATGCCGGGGTGTACTCGAGCTTCCTGCGCCATAGCGAAGTGGCGGCGGCGCGCTACGGCCTGAGCGCGGTGGATATTCTCGTCGAACTCGGCAAGCGGCGGATGGTGGGCGGTCAGGAAGATATGATCGTCGACGTCGCGCTGGACCTGCTTAATCGTAACAAATAGAAGAAATGCGCGGCTGGCAACGTATCAGCCGCCATTCACCTGCTCCGATTGTCCGGATATCGCAAAGGTACCCTATGACCCAAACCACGACTGCAAGCAATTCACGCCTGATGTTAACCGTCGGGCTCTGTTTTATGGTGGCCCTGATGGAAGGGCTGGATCTGCAGGCGGCAGGCATTGCCGCCGTCGGCATGGCGCAGGCCTTCGCGCTGGATAAAATGCAGATGGGCTGGATTTTTAGCGCCGGGATCCTCGGCCTGCTGCCCGGCGCGCTGGTGGGCGGCATTCTGGCGGATCGTTATGGCCGCAAGCGCATTCTGCTGGGTTCGGTTCTGCTCTTTGGCCTGTTCTCCATCGCCACTGCGCTGGCGTGGAATTACCCGACGCTGCTGCTGGCCCGGTTGTTGACCGGCGTTGGGCTGGGCGCGGCCCTACCCAATCTGATTGCTTTAACTTCCGAGGCCGCTGGTCCGCGTTTTCGCGGCAGGGCGGTGAGCCTGATGTACTGCGGCGTGCCGATTGGCGCAGCGCTGGCGGCGGCGCTGGGTTTTTTCGGCCTCGCTTCGGCCTGGCAAACGGTATTCTGGGTTGGCGGTGTCGTTCCGCTGCTGCTGGTGCCGTTATTAATGCGTTGGCTGCCGGAATCGCCGGTCTTTCAGCGCAGCGTGGAAGGCGTGCCGTTGCGTACGCTGCTCGCGCCGGGTAACGCCACCGCCACGTTGCTACTGTGGCTGTGTTATTTCTTCACGCTGCTGGTGGTGTATATGCTGATTAACTGGCTGCCGATGCTGTTAGTCGGTCAGGGTTTCAGCGCCAGCGAGGCGGCGGGCGTGATGTTTGTTCTCCAGTTTGGTGCTGCCTGCGGCACGCTGCTGCTGGGGGCGCTGATGGATAAGCTCAGCCCGCTGTGGATGTCGCTGCTGATATACACCGGCATGCTGGCGTCGCTGCTGGCGCTGGGCACTGCATCGTCTCTTGGCGCGATGCTGTTTTCAGGATTCGTCGCAGGGCTGTTCGCCACAGGCGGGCAGAGCGTACTGTATGCCCTGGCGCCGCTGTTTTATCGCACCGAAATCCGCGCGACCGGCGTGGGGACTGCGGTGGCGATAGGGCGTTTAGGGGCAATGAGCGGCCCGCTGCTGGCGGGAAAAATGCTCGCGCTGGGCACCGGCACCCTTGGCGTGATGGCGGCTTCTGCTCCCGGTATTTTGCTGGCAGGTGCGGCGGTGTTCTGGCTGATGAGCCGACAAAAACGCGCGGCGCTGGCCTGAACATTTTGGCCAGTGCGGAGATATTCCCGGGGGCGGCGCGGAAAAGCTGCGCCTTGCCCGGGCTACCTGACTGCGGACGCTTGTCGCTTGTAGCCGGGGGAGCGCCATAATAAAAAGGCGCTCAAAACCGTTCCCTCGCCCCTTTGGGGAGAGGGTTAGGGTGAGGGGAAACCGGTGCGCTGTCCTCCACCTTGCGCATCCACCCACTTTGACATACGTTAAATCATCATCCATTGATTCTTTCGGGCATCATGTCTTTTACATCCCGCTTATTGAGCGATATCCCCGGCATCCGCTACGCCTTTCTCGATGTTCATGAAACTGCCGCCTTTCCCTACGGCGAAATGGCGCCGGTCAAGCTGGTTCACGGCAACGTCGTACATCACTATCAGGCCCCGCAGGCCGAACGTCCCCACGCCGACGCGATGTTTACCGCCGTCAGGGGGCAGAAGGTGGGGGTGATGACCGCCGATTGCCTGCCGCTGCTGATGGCTTCGCGAGACGGGCGCTATATCTGTAGCGTCCACGCAGGCTGGCGCGGCGCAGCCAGCGGGATCATCGAAAATAGCCTTGCGCTATTTCGGCGTTATCAGGTTTCTCCCGAAGAGCTGGTGGTGGTGAGCGGGCCGCATATTCATCCGTGTTGCTACGAAGTCTCCAGCGATTTTTATCAGATGCTGCTGGCAATGCCCGCGGGCGAACTGGCAAAACGCCATCATGAATCGCTTTTCCTCTCTTGTCAGCCGTCTTCTGATGGCGAACAGGCCCCTGCAACCGTTAGCGAGAATTTATGGTTCGACCTGCAAGCCTTTGCCCATCTTTTGCTGCGCAATGCGGGCGTGCCGGATGAAAATATGGAGTGGCTGGGGAGCTGCACCTACTGCACGCCGCAGTCGTTGGGGTCGTTTCGCCGCCGCACCCATACGCCGGCAGAGAAGTCGTTCCAGTACTCCTGGATCATGCGCGAGCCGGACAGTGATGTGTCGATGAGACGAAATGATGATTGCTGATGTGTAACATCGGCGGGCGTTTGCTATCTCTGCACTCCTTCAAATAAGGAGGAGTGCAAAATGAAATTGAACTCGTTTGCTCTAAGTCTCACCCCGCTGCTGGCCGCCAGTACTTTTCCCCCCATACCGGTCCGCAAGCGCATGTGGTCTGTGCGTATCACCATACGCTCGGCGATGACGCCATTATGATGTTCGGTAAGCCGAATCAGGCCATGTGGCATGACTTTTTCGGCAACACTCATACCGATGCGGTGTCTACTTACCAGACTTTACGCGACCAGCCGGAGATCTGATTTCGGTAGGTGCCGAGAAACTCCCGGGGCGGTGCGATAAAGTCATGGGTTATTCAGGTTCACAAACGACGGTTGACCTGTAGCCCGAGCAGGCGCTTTGCGCCGCCTCCGGGAGCCAATTTCCCGGAGGCGATGCTACGCATCTGTCCGGGCCACCGGCCCGCAGGTGGCAGTGAATTGGTAGCCCTGCTAAGCGCAGCGCGAGCAGGGGGATTCACAATACCTTAAACCCGTGCGTGCCATCGCGTGCCAGCTGCTCCACCAGGCCGAACTCCCAGTCGAGGTAGGCCTGCATTGCCGCAGGGGAGTTATCGGTTCCTTCATATGGACGGCGATAGCGATCGCTACGCGGCGTCGCCAGATGCGTCTCGCCATGCTCCAGCGCCAGCCCGGCGCTAATCCATGCCAGCGTTCCGCCGCTCAACAGCCGCACAGGTTTACCGGTTAATGCCGCCACTTCCGGTACCGCGTATCTTGCCAGCAGGCTGCTGCCGCAGGTGACAACGTAACGTTCCGCTGATGGGATTGTCTCCAGCGCCTGATGTAGCTGTGAACGTACCAGCCAGTACGCGCCGGGAATATGTCGGGCGACATAGTTGGCGCTGGTGGTGAAATCCAGCACCACGGTACCTGGCTCCCGTAGCTGTTCCGCCAGTTGCAGTGGCGAAATCTCCTCCGCCTGCGGTCCCGGAGGGACGCTGATGGCCGGGGTCTCGCGCTCGCTAAAATCATCCCGCCGTACATCGTTTAATACCGCCACCTCCCAGCCCATCTGCGCCAGCCAGGAAGCGGTTATCGGTGCACGAATCTCATCATCGGCAACCAGCACAATCCGCGCCCCGCGCACGCTGGCGAAATGATCGGTTTCCTGCACCAGTTGCCCGCCGGGAGCGCTCACGCTCTGCGGCAGATGGCCCGCCGCGTACTCTTCCGGGCTGCGTACATCGAATAGATACGTGGTACGTTCGGGCTGCCGCTGCCAGCGTTTAACGGTGTCAGTATCGATAAAAATCACACCCGCGCGTTCGGCCAGCTGTTTCACCTGCGCCACGCGTTCGGCTGAGGTGTGAAAATCTGCATCATAGCGTCGCTGCTGACCGTGTTCGAGTTCAAGCCCGGCTAAGGTCCAGCCAATGGTGCCGTTACGCAGCGCGTAGACCGGATTGGGCAAACCGGCGTTAAGTAACGACTGCGTACCGATAATGCTGCGGGTGCGGCCTGCGCAGTTGACGATAACCGTGGTCTGCGGCGAAGGGAGCAGCCCCTCAATACGCAGCGCCAGCTCTGCGCCAGGCACGCTGATGCTGCCGGGAATATTCATGGTTTGATACTCATCGAAGCGGCGCGCGTCGACGATAACCACCTCCTGAGGGCTATCGATTAATGCTTTCACTTCTTCGGCGCTCAGTGAGGGAGTATGCCGTTTACTCTCCACCAGCTCACCAAATGCCTTGCTCGGTGAGTTGACGTCCTGAAACAGCTCTCCGCCGCTGCGCTGCCAGCCCTGTAGACCGCCCTCCAGCAGCGCAACATCCTGATAACCCCAGTTTTTCAGGCGTTCCACGGCATGTTCCGCCAGGCCTTCGCCGTTGTCATAAACGGTAATCGGCGTTGTCAGGAGCGGTACACGACGGAAAATGTCCAGCTCCAGTTTACTAAGCGGCAGATTGGCGGCAAACAACGGATGATTACGGGCGAATTCCGCTTCTTCGCGAACGTCGAGCAGCGCCAACTCCGTGCCGTCAAGCAGCGCCTGGCGCAACTGTGCGGTCGGGCGATAAGAATAGGTGGGCATATTAATTGTCCTTAGAGAGATCCCAGATATTGGGTAAGTGGCGATTGGAGTAGCCAGAGACAAAAGGTTTAACCAGGCCTTCCGGGGTATACACCGCGCGTTTGACGCCGCCGATATTGCCGCCGTACACGTGAATACTGATAGAGACGCTATCCGCCAGGGCGTTGCTTACCCGGTGAATGTCGCCGTCGCGGGAAGATACCTTTTCCACCTCGCCGGGGGAGAGGCGCTCGGCAAGGCCGCTGGCCACCGGCTGACCGCGCCCGTCCAGACGGTAGCGCTGATTCTCCTCCGCGCCGCGCAGCATACCGATGGCACCCCACACCCGATGGTCGTGAATCGGCGTTGATTGCCCCGGCCCCCAGACGAAACTTACAATGGAAAAACGCTGCCCGGAGTCGGCATGCAGCAGATACTGCTGATAGTGGTGGGGATGCGGCAGGGTGTACTCCTCCGGCAGCCAGTCATCTTTTTTCACCAGCGTCGCCAGGCGGTGCGCTACGGCATCAAGCAGGGCGGGCTCATCGGTAAAGTCGCGATGCAGGGCATCAACGTCTTGAATAAACTGGCGTAATTTCTCCACTCGCGGTGTGGTCATCGTCGCTTCCTGTTGTCGGGACTGGTCTTTACGCTAGCAAAGGCGTTAATATAATTAAAATGCAATTTCCGCATATGTTAATATGCAAAAATCACATTAAGGATTCTATGCGCATCGACGACATCGACGCTCTGCTGGCCACCGTGCAGTTTTCCTCCCTGAATCAGGCTGCAGAATATCTCGGTATTACCCAATCGGCGATTACCCGCCGTCTCCAGCGTCTGGAGCAAACCCTGAACGTGACGCTGCTGGAGCGCCAGACCCGACCGCTTACCCTGACCGCCGCCGGGCACCGGGTTTACGAGCAGTGTCTGAGCATCAAGCGAGAAACCAAAAAGCTGTATGGCCTGCTTGACCCTGAGGCGGAGCCGCACGGCATCCTGCGTCTCGGGGTGCCGCAAAGCGTGGCGGAAATTGCGCTGCAACCGGCGCTGGCCGCGCTGCGCCAGCAGTTTCCCGCTCTGCAACCGCAGGTCACCTGCGGCTGGAGCGGGCTGTTGCAAAGGCGGCTGGAGAGCGTCGAACTGGATGGGGTGCTGGCGATGGGGCCTGAGCAACTGAGCTTTGCTGAGGGCTACAGCGGGCGGCTGCTTTGCCCGCTGGATATCGTGGTGATTGCGGCGAAAAGCTGGCGTCTGCACGCCGGATCGCTGCGGGACTGCGCGGAGAAAGGCTGGGTGCTGAATCCCGACGGCTGCGGCCTGCGGGCGGGGCTGATCCGCGAGCTGCAATCGCAAGGGCTGCGTTTAGCGCTGAATGTGGAAACCGCAGGCGCCCAGCTGCAAATTAGCCTGGTGGCTCAGGGGCTGGGACTGGGCCTGGTACCGCGCGCGGCTCTGGCCGCCAGCCCTTGGCGCGATGAAGTGACGGTGCTGACGCTGGCGGATTTTCAGCCAGAGGTACATCTGTGGTTGGTTAACGCGCAAAATCTGGCTAACCTGAGCCAGCCGCTGACTTTTTTTGCCGCTAAGGTCGTGCAGCTACTTAATGCATCTGACTGAAAAGCAAATATAATTTATTTAAATGCCTGTCTTGCATATTAAGATATGCTAAAAATGCATTTTGTTCATTAAGAGCCTGTGTATAGGGTAATGAAAACGCGCCGCCGCTGCGGCCCATTCGTTATCCTGATACAAGGAGTTCTGTATGAGCATTCAGTTTCTCGGCATGATCGGTCATCGCCTGTCGTCGGAAACCATCGCCCCGGTTGGCCCGATTTTTGACCGCGACTACATCGTGCGCTTTGCGCAAACCCACGAGGCTGCCGGGTTCGACCGCCTGCTGGTGGGGCACTGGTCCGATCAACCCGATGGATTTCTGGTGACCGCGCTGGCCGGGCTGTCGACGCAAAATATCAGCTTCTTGCTGGCTCATCGCCCCGGTTTTGTCTCGCCAACTCTTGCGGCGCGTAAATTTGCTACCCTTGAACACCTGCTGGGTGGACGCCTGGCGGTGCATATCATCAGCGGTGGTAATGATGCCGAGCAGCGCCGCGACGGTGACTATCTCGATCATGACCAGCGCTATGCCCGTACCGATGCCTTCCTCGACACCCTCCGCAAGGTCTGGACTGCCGAACAACCGGTGGATATCGCCAATGATTTTTATCAGGCGGAACAGGCCTGGTCGGCGATCCGCCCGCTGCAAAAGCCGCATATCCCCCTGTATTTCGGTGGCTCGTCGGAAGCGGCCATTGCCGTGGCCGGAAAGCACGCCAACGTTTTCGCCCTGTGGGGGGAGTCGCTGGCGCAAACCGATGAAACCATCCGGCGCGTGCGGGCCGAGGCGGCAAAACATCAGCGTGAGATTGACTTCAGCGTCTCGTTCCGCCCGATTATCGCCGACACCGAATCCGAAGCCTGGGAAAAGGCCGAGCATATTCTGCACGTCGCCACCGAACGAGCCGCGCAGACTGAAGGCGGTTTCAAAGCCAAGCCCGATAGCGTCGGCGCGCAGCGCCTGCGGGCGACGGCGGCGCAGGGCAAGGTGGTGGATAAGCGCCTGTGGACCGGGATCGCCCAACTGGTCGGCGGCGGCCACAACTCCACCGCGCTGGTGGGCACGCCAGAACAGGTCGCCGATGCGCTGCTCGACTACTACGACCTTGGCGTGCGCAACTTCCTGATCCGCGGATTCGATCCGCTGAATGATGCCCAGGAGTACGGGAAAGCGCTGCTGCCGATAACCCGTGAAAAAGCCGCTTTGCGCTCCGTTGCGGAGCGCGCATCGTGACCGATTCCGCATTCGATGATTGGGCGCGGCGGCTGACGGAGATCCGCCAGCTGATGGCAGAGCAGGCGG
This sequence comes from Klebsiella sp., assembly GCF_027492335.1. Taxonomy (NCBI): domain Bacteria; kingdom Pseudomonadati; phylum Pseudomonadota; class Gammaproteobacteria; order Enterobacterales; family Enterobacteriaceae; genus Klebsiella; species Klebsiella sp. The sequence goes on from NZ_JAPUEW010000042.1 coordinate 18,431, forward strand.
CCAGCCTCGACGCCAGCGGTGAATTTCCTCACCACAATATCGAACGTTTACGCCAGCGCGGCTTTTTAAGCCTTGCCGTGCCGCGACAATATGGCGGGGCGGGAGCCGATTTAGCACGTCTTCAGCAGGCTATCGCCGCCATTGCCTGGGGGGAACCGGCGACGGCGCTGATCGTTTGCATGCAGTACCTGCATCATCTACGGCTGGCGGAAAATGAAAACTGGGCCGAGCCGCTGCGCCAGCAGGTTTTTCAGGATGCCGTTGAGCGGGGCGGGTTGATTAATAGCCTGCGCGTGGAGCCGGAGCTGGGATCTCCGGCACGTGGCGGCCTGCCGAAAACCGTGGCGAGCCGCAGCGCGGAGGGCTGGCGAATTAGCGGCCACAAAATCTATACCACCGGCATCGAAGGCCTGAGCTGGCTGGCACTCTGGGGTCGCAGTGACGACAGTACGCCGCTGGTCGGTACCTGGCTGGTACCCCGCGATAGTGACGGCATCAGCGTGGTGAAAAGCTGGGATCACGCCGGAATGCGGGCAACCGGCAGTCATGAAGTCATTCTGAAAAATGTGCAGGTGTCCGCAGAGAATGCGGTGGACGTATGGCCTGTCGATGCGCCCCCCGCGCCGGATGCCGAACAGTTTCGCCTGTTCGCTAACCGCCATACGGCGCTGCTGACGGCGATTTACGACAGCGCCGCCCGCGCTGCCCGCGACTGGCTGGTGGCATGGCTGAGTGCGCGTATTCCGGGAAACCTTGGGCACCCGCTTTCCAGCCTGCCACGAGTGCAGGAAAAGGTCGGGCAGATTGACGGCTTACTGCTGGTGAATCGCAACCTGCTGGAGAAGGCCGCGGAGCTGGGCTTTTCCGCCATCGAGGCGAATCTGGCAAAAGTCACCATTACCGACAACGCCATTCAGGCGGTGAACCTGGCGCTGGAGCTGACCGGCAATCATGGTCTGAGTCGGCAAAACCCTCTGGAGCGCCACTATCGCAACGTGCTGTGCGGGCGGGTACATACCCCGCAGAGCGACAGCGCGTGGCTGGCGGCAGGCAAATATGCTTTTCAAAAATAAGGATAATTCATATGCGCATACCCAAATTCACCCGTTTAGCCGGGGCGGTGATGCTGTTGGCTCTGAACGGCTATGCGGTGGCTCAGGAGCGAATCACTCTACGCATCGCCGATCAAAAAGGCGGCATGCGTTCGCAGCTGGAAGCCGCCAACGCGCTGCAAAATCTCTCGTACGACATTAAGTGGGCCGAGTTTCCGGCTGCCGCGCCGCTGGCGGAAGCGTTGAACGCCGGTGCGGTGGACGTGGGGATTATCGGCGATGCGCCGCTGCTGTTTGCGCTGGCAAACGGTGCGCCGGTCAAAGCCATCGCTGTCGATAAAAGCAATCCGGCGGGGACCGCTGTGCTGGTCTCTCCCGGCAGCCCGCTGAAAAGCGCGGCGGATTTAAAAGGCAAGCGTATCGCCACCGGTAAAGGGTCGATTGGTCATTTCGTGGCGCTGAAAGCGCTGGAGCAGGCGGGCATTTCACCCAAAGAGGTGCAGTGGGTATTTCTCGGCCCGGTGGACGCCAAAGTGGCGCTGCTTAACGGCTCGGTGGATGCCTGGGCCACCTGGGAGCCGTACACCACTCAACTGGTCAAGACCGCTGAGGGGCAGATTCTGGTGAGCGGCAAAGGGCTGCTGCCGGGCAACACTTTCCTTGCCGCCACCGATGATGCGCTGAACGATCCGCAAAAACGCGCGGCGCTGCAAGATTATCTCAATCGCCTGGCCGGCGCCGAGCGCTGGGCCTATGCCAACCTTGATAGCTACGGTAAAACGCTGGGAGAAATTATCCGCTTCCCGGCGGATATCGCCCGCGCGCAGTTTGCCAATCGTCAGTCGCAGTGGCTGCGCCTGGATGCGCAAACGGTCGCCCAGCAGCAGTCAACGGCGGATTTCTACCTCGCTAACGGCCTGATCCGCGCAAAGCTCGACGTCACACCGACATTTGATAACGGTTTTAGCGTGCCTGCCGCGCAGGCTCATGCGGAGGTCGCGCCATGATGCGTTCCGGTTTTTCCCGCCGTCGTTTCTTAAAACTAACCGGCGGCGTGGCGCTGGCGGGGGCATCCCTGCCGTTATGGGCTCACGATATGGCGGCGATGGCGAGCAGCGACGAGCATCCGGCGCTGCGTCTGGCACAGCCGTACAAAATCAAGCTGGCGATAAACAAAAGCGCGGTGTGCCTCGCGCCGGTCGCCGTCGCGGAACAGCAGAAGATTTTCAGTAAATATAATCTCGACGTTGAGTTTGTTAACTTCGGCAACTCAACGGACGTACTGCTGGAGGCGATTGCCACCGGGAAGGCCGATGCCGGGGTTGGCATGGCGCTGCGCTGGCTGAAGGCGCTGGAACAGGGCTTCGACGTCAAGTTGACCGCCGGAACCCACGGCGGCTGTCTGAACTTGTTGACGGCGAAAAACTCACCGTTCGGCGACCTGGAGAGCCTGAAAGGGCAAACCATTGGCGTCACCGATATGGCCGGGCCGGATAAAAACTTTTTTGCCATTCTGCTTAAGCGCCACGGTATCGATCCGATAAGCGATGTGCAGTGGAAAGTCTATCCCGCCGATCTGCTCAGCGTGGCGCTGGATAAACGTGAAATCGCCGCCATTAGCGGCAGCGAACCGTTTAGCTATCGCCTGCTGGAAACCGGTAAATATCAGCTTATCGCCAGCAATATGACCGGCGATTACGCCAACCTGAGCTGCTGCGTGCTGGGCGTCAGCGGGACCCTGGCGCGAGACCACAAACCCGCCGCCGCCGCGCTCACTCAGGCGATTCTTGAAGCGCACAGCTACGCCGCTGAACACCCGGAAAGCGTGGCGCAATCCTTCCTGGCCCATGCGCTCAATACCAATGAAGCGGAGGTCAGCGGGATCCTTCATGGACAAGGGCACGGACATCACGCGGTGGGCGAGGCGTTTGTCAAAGAGCTGACGCAGTACGCGGTGGACCTTCAGCGCGTACAGGTAATCAAGCCGGGGACCGATCCTCATCAGTTTGCGGAGAGTATTTATGTCAACGTTTTCGCCTGAACGGGTTCTGTCGCGCCAGAGCAGCGGCAGGCCGCTGTGGAATGAAGGCCTGCTGGCTGGCGTATTGTGGCTGCTGGGTGGTTTTTTTACTCTCGCCTGGCCGGATGTCGGTCGGCGCTGGCCGTTTAGCGAAGGTTGGGCGCTGGCTCAGCTCACCGTCGGCGGGGGATTACTGCTGCTGGCGCTGAGCTACCGCTACTGGCGGCAGCGGGGCGCGCGGTTGCAGCATGCCGGGAAATGGCTGGCGCTGCTGCCGGTGCTGTTTGCTATATGGGAAGGACTGACGGCGAAGACGGCGTTTCTGCCGGTACCGTTTTTCGCGCCGCCGCAGGCGCTGATTGAAGTGCTGCACGATGACTGGCCGCGCCTGCTTGACAGCCTTCTGCATTCGCTGGGGCTGCTTGGGCTTGGCGTGCTGCTCGGCACCAGCTGCGGTTTTATCAGCGGTCTGGCGATCGGCTGGTCTCAGCGTATCGGCTACTGGGTACATCCCGTTTTGCGCCTGCTGGGGCCGGTGCCGTCCACCGCGCTGCTGCCGCTGTGTCTGTTTATTTTCCCTTCGAGCTTCGGCGCCAGCGTTTTTCTGATTGCGCTCAGCACCTGGTTCCCGGTGACCGTGCTGACCTGGTCCGGGGTGATCGGCATCGATAGGGCATGGTATGACGTGGCGCGGACCCTGGGGGCCAGCCAGCGCTTTCTGATCCTGCGGGTGGCGATCCCCGCCGCGTTGCCAAACGTGTTTGTCGGCCTGTTTATGGGCCTCGGCGCGTCATTTTCGGTGCTGATCGTCGCTGAGATGGTGGGGGTAAAATCCGGGATTGGCTTTTATCTGCAATGGGCGCAGGGCTGGGCGGCGTATCCCAATATGTACGCGGCGCTGCTGGTGATGGCGTTGCTATGTTCCGGCCTGATTAGCGGGCTGTTTATGGTACGCAACAGGCTGCTGAGCTGGCAGCGGGGAGGGATGAAATGGTAGCCGCGATGCTAAATTCTCAGGCGATATCTACCGGCGCAACGGTATCGATTAGCCATCTTCATCATGCTTTTACGCTTGGCAAACAGGCGGTTCCGGTGCTGGAAAATATCAACCTGCAGCTGCGGCCCGGAGAGAGCGTCGCGCTGCTTGGGCCGTCAGGCTGCGGTAAATCAACCCTGCTGCGGCTGCTGGCGGGGCTGGAGGCGCAGCAGAGTGGGCAAATTCAGATTGATGAGACGGCAATGGACGGACCAGGGCCCGATCGAATTCTGGTGTTTCAGGACCCGACGCTCTACCCGTGGTTGACGGTACGGCAAAACGTGCTGCTGGGGCCGCAGGCGCAGGGCAAGAAGGGGCTTGAGCCGAAGGCCGACGCGCTGATTTCACGGATGGGGCTTGAGGCGTTCAGCGAGGCCTGGCCACGACAGCTTTCCGGCGGGATGGCGCAGCGTGCGGCGCTGGCGCGCGCGTTGCTAAATGAACCGCGCCTGCTGCTGCTTGATGAGCCGCTGGGCAAACTCGATTCGCTCACTCGCATCAGCATGCAGCGGGAGCTGATCGCTCTATGGCAGCAGCAGGGCTATACCAGCCTGCTGGTGACCCACGATATCGAAGAGGCGCTGCTACTTTGTGAGCGGGTACTGGTGATGTCGCCGCGCCCGGGCAGAATTATCGCCGAGTTTACGCTCCCGCTTGAATTTCCCCGCCATCGTGACAATCTGCTGCTGTTACAGCACCGTCAGGATATTTTGCGTATTCTTGGCCAGGAAGAGGATTGGTAAGGTAACGCGCTAACCAGGGACGCGCTCATTCTGACCGTTCGGTGGGGAGTCCCGGGGGCGGGGCGGTGGGACCGCGCTGCCCCCGGGCTACAGGGAGTGTGCTGATTCAGACCGTTCGGTGGGGAGTCCCGGGAGCGGTGCTGCAGGGACTGAGGGTGTGGTAGCCTGGATAAGGCTTAAAAATCCATTTTCACCGTAAACTGCACTTCACGCGGATCGCCAATCTGGTTACCGAGGTTATTGGTGCCGATAGATGACGTGTAATAGGTTTTATCGAACAGGTTCTTCACGTTAACCTGCAGAGTGACCGGATATTGCAGCTTCATCTTATAGGCCGCGAACACATCCGCTACCGCATAGCCCTGCAGATAATAATCCGCGCCGTTGGTGCCGGAACGCTTGCTGACTGCCCGACCGCCGCCGCCAACCGTCAGGGTATTGCTGTCGTAGACGTTATGAATGTCATAGCTCAGGAACAGCGAACCGGTGTGCTTCGGCACGTTCGGCAGCGGTTTGCCCTGGTAATCCGGATCATCGGTAACTTTCGCGTCGGTATAGCCGTAGCTGGCGATCACGCTCAGATTATCGGTCAACGACCCAGCCACATCCACTTCAACGCCGCGCGAGCGGACTTTACCGGCGGTTTTCGCAATGGTTTCATCGCCCACCGCTTCGGTATAGAGGACGTTGCGCTTATCAATATCGAACAGCGCGATATTGGCGGTAACACCGTTGAACAGCTCAAACTTCGCGCCTAATTCGTAGGAAGTGGACTCTTCCGGCGGCAGGTTGCCAATATAGCTGGCGATAGAGGACTGCGGCATAAACGACTGCGCCACGTTACCAAACAGCGAGACGGACGGCGTCAGCTTGTAGACCAGGCCAACTTTCGGCGTCCATTTCTGATCGCTGCTGTCGGTGTTGACGTTAAATGGGCGGCCCTTACCGGCATATTGGGTGTAATACTGATAGCGTACCCCGGCAACGGCAATCCACTTATCGGTCAGATAGAGCGCGTCCTGAACATAGCCCGCATAGCTCTCCTGCTGAATACGCTGGTCGCTATCGGATGCCGAAACGCTGGAGCACTTGTCGACCGTGCCGTAGACCGGATTATAGATATTGAACCCTTTCACGTTCTTACAGCGGATCATATCGGTACGCAGCAGATCGTAATTCTCGTACGCCAGGCCGGTGAGGATCTCGTTATAGAAACCGCCGATAACCACGTTACCCTGCAAATCTGCCCGCGTGGAGTGCATTTTCTGCGTTGAACCGTGGGTGGCGTCGACGCGGCGGGTCAGGTCTCCGGTCGCTGAATCATAGGCCATCACGCGGGCCTGGTTATCGTTGTAGTGATCCTGGCTGTAGCTGTAGTCAAAGCGCGCGGTCCAGGCATCACTCAGCCGGTATTCCGCATTTAGCTGTGCGAGGTCGGAATAACCGTCGGTGATGTTAAACGGTTCATCAAAACGCGTTTTGCGATCGACGTTAACCGCATGACCGGTGTTCAGATCGAAGATAGTGCCGCGATCGAACGGGGTGCTGTAGTTACGGTGTGAATACGAAACGTTAACCGTCGCCTGTTCGCCGAACCAGGTCAGGGAAGGGTTGATAAAGCTGCTCTTCTCTTTGCCAAAATTGCGCCAGTAGTCTTCATTCTGATATTCGCCAATCACCCGGTATGCCAGCTGCGTCCCTTCAATGGGGCCGGTTACGTCAAACTGACCGGTGCCGCCGCCAAAGCTGGTGGACGTAGCGGAAACAGAGCCGCCGAAGGTGCGCTCCGGGCGCTTGGTGACGACGTTTATCAAGCCGCCAGGGTCGAGAATGCCGTATAGCGTTGAGGCCGGGCCTTTCAGCACTTCGACCCGCTCGGTGGCGGCGGTAAAGCTGCGCGGCAGCACGGTGCGCAGTCCGTTAGTCATGATTGAACCATCGCGGTTAGAACCGAAACCGCGGCGGCTAAAGGCGTCCTGGGTGCCGCCTAACGTATTGGTTTGTACGACGTTAGCAACGTTATACAGCGCCTCATCAAGATTGGTGACGTGCTGATCTTCCAGCACTTTATCGCTCACGGTATTGACCACCTGCGGAATATCCAGCATCGGCATCGAGGTCAGCGTGGCGGTTGAGGTACTGACCGGTTGATAGCCGCTAGTGGCGTTCTGCTGCGCGCCGTCAGCTACCACTGTAATCGTCTCGTCAGCGGTTTTTTTTGTTTTATCGGCGCTATTTTCTGCCGCCAATAATCCCGGTGAGGTTAAAAAAATCAGTGAAAAAAGCGCACGCCCTTTTAATGCCGAAAAAGGGACATTCAATTGAGTCATTTTCTTGTTTCTCGTGAACGAACCTCGCCTTTGCGGGAGGTAAAGCCAATAAAATCATTGCCCTGGAAAATAGATCTATCTGTTTTTCACGCTATCCTGCGTCCAGATATGTAATTGAGAATCATTCAATCACGAAGAAATGTAGTAGTAAACGTTATGTAAGATAAAAAATCAGCAAAAATAATAATCAATGAATTAGCCGTATCGGGGAGCGATGATTTTCTTTTATTTCATTGTTTTTACTAACTATTAAATCTAATTCTTGTTGTGTGGTTTTTGGTAGTCACTCATCGTAGCCTACGTGATGATAGGGTATTGACTACTACATTCATCCACCGCATGATCAAAAGAGAATGAGATTTATTTTTGTTTGAGTGCGGAACGAGCGGGCCAGGCGCCACGCCGTTGGGCGCGGGAGCGAGTTATGCCACAGCGGGTGTTGCCTGCAGAGCAGGGGATCGTCCTGGATTCCCTGTCGGCCGGATATGGCCAGACGCTAATTGTCGATAATATTCATCTGACCATCCCCCACGGGAAAATGACGGTACTGGCCGGAGCCAACGGCTCGGGTAAGTCGACGCTGCTGTCGACCATCGCCCGGATGCTTAAGCCGCTGGGCGGCTGTGTACGTCTGGACGGTGAGGTGATTCACCAGATGCCGACCCGGGAGGTTTCCCGCCGCTTGGGTATTCTGCCGCAGTCGCCGCTGACCCCCGAAGGGCTAACGGTTTTTGAACTGGTCTCTCGCGGTCGCTACCCCTGGCAGGGGCTGATGCGTCAATGGTCCGACGCCGATGAAAGGGCCGTAGAAGAGGCGCTCCGGCTTACCGGCACCGCCGAATTTGCCCATTTACCGGTTGATAGCCTCTCCGGCGGTCAGCGCCAGCGCTGCTGGATTGCGATGGCCCTCGCGCAGCAAACGGCGACTATTCTGCTGGATGAACCTACTACCTGGCTCGACCTGCGCTATCAGGTCGATATCCTCGAATTACTGCAAACCTTAACCCGCGAACATGGTCGCACCGTAGTAACCGTTCTGCATGACCTGAACTTTGCGGTGAACTATGCCGACACGCTGGTATTTCTCAAAAAAGGGCAGATCGCCGGGGTGATTAGTGAAGAGGATGTTTGTACCCCAGAGCTGATTAAAACCGTCTTTGACGTTGATGTGCAGATGTCGTTTAACCCGCAGACGGGTAAACCCTTCTTCATGCCGTTTCGCGTTCGCGAGGAGAGCGCTTTATGAGCGCCTCTGCGCTGCTCCTGCATCGCCGACAATCCCGGCCCCGGCTGGCGCTGGTACTGCTGAGTCTGTTGCTGCTTGGCGGTTCGCTGGTGCATCTCGGGCTCGGCGCGCGCTGGATTGCGCCGCAAACGGTGATTCAGGCGCTTTTTCATTACGATCCGCGCAACTTCGATCACCGCATTATTGTTGATTTACGCCTGGTACGCCTGGCGGCAGCGCTGCTGACCGGCGCGGCGCTTGGTGTGGCGGGCCTGCTGCTGCAAACCGTGATCCGCAACCCGCTGGGCGAGCCGCATATTCTTGGCCTGAACGCCGGAGCCTCGTTGGCGGTGGTGGCAACTTCGGCGCTGGGAATTAGCCTCGGCGGTGTGGCGTTAGCCAGACCGCTTACCGCGGCTTGCGGCGCAGCGCTGCTGTTTGGCGGCGTGATGCTGCTGTCGTCGTCAGGGCGCGGCGGGGTGACGCCGCTACGCATAACCCTGTGCGGGGTGGCGCTGTCGGCGTTTGCCTCGGCGGTGACAGCGGCAATTCTGATCCTCGATGAACAAACGCTGCTGGCGATGCGCACCTGGCTGGCGGGCGACCTGGCCGGTCTTAGCTGGCAAACGCTACGCTCCGCGCTGCTCCCCGCACTGGCGGGGCTGACGATTGCGCTGGTGCTGGCACCGCGCCTGAACGTGCTGGCGCTGGGCGATAAGGTTGCGCTTGGGCTGGGTGTGAAGATTGTGCAGACCCGGCTGCTGGGGCTGGCCGCTATTGCTTTACTGTGCGGTTCCGCGGTGGCGGTAGCCGGGCCGATTGGCTTTGTTGGCCTGGTGGTGCCGCATGTGGTGCGTCGTTTGGTGACTGAAGATATTCGCCTGGCGCTGCCGCTGGCCGCGCCGGTTGGCGCGCTGGTGCTGCTGTTAGCAGATATCGCCGCCCGCACGCTGGTGGCTCCTCAGGAGCTGGCCACCGGGGCGATGACCGCGCTGGTCGGCGCGCCGGTATTTATTTTTATCGCCGCGAGGTTCTTTAAATGAAGAGCGCCGCCCATCGCGCCGGGTTTCGTCCATTTACTGCCGGTTCTTATCGGTTGCTGCTGCGCCCGGTGGCGCTGAGAATCGCTGGCGGATTGTTGCTGGTGATCCTGCTGCTGGCGCTATTCGGCTTGACCCGCGGTAGCTTCCCCATGCCTTCCGGAACTTTATTTCGTGCGCTGCTGGCCCCGGAAAACGTGGCCGAGCAGCAGCGTTTTATCCTGTTTGATATCCGCCTGCCGAGACTGTTTATGGCGCTACTGTGCGGAGCGATGCTCGGGCTGGCCGGAGCGGCGATGCAGAGCATTACCCGCAACGGCCTGGCGGATCCCGGGCTTATCGGTGTGAAAGAGGGGGCCAGCATTGTGGTGCTGGCGCTGGTGCTGTTCTTCCCGGCAGTGGGACTCGTCTGGCGGCCGCTGGCGGGGATGCTCGGCGGCGTGCTGGTGGCGCTGCTGGTTCTGCTGCTGGCCCGCGACTGCTCGCGGCCGCGCTTTATTCTGATCGGTATTGGCGTGTCGTGGACGCTGGCGGCAGCGGTTGGCATTTTCATGACCACCGCAGACGTGCGTGACGTGCAGACCGCGATGATCTGGCTGGCGGGCAGTCTACATGCGGCGACATGGCCGCTGCTGATTGTGGCTTTTTGCTGGGCGCTGCCGGGGGCGCTGATTCTGTTTCTTACCGCCCGGGCCGCTGATGCGGCGCTGCTGGGCGACCGGACCGCCATCGGCCTCGGCGTGCGTTTGCAACAATTGACTCTGCTGCGATTTTTCGCGCCGGTACTGCTGACTTCCGCCAGCGTTTCCTGCGTCGGCAGCCTGGGTTTTGTGGGCCTGATGGCACCGCATATGGCGCGTTTTTTACTGCGCGGCGGCCAGGTCGCGCTGCTCAGCGGCAGCGCGTTGATTGGCGCGCTGCTGGTATTACTCACCGATACTATTGGTCGCCTGGCTTTTGCTCCGCTACAAATTCCGGCGGGAATTGTGATTGCCCTTGTCGGCTGCCCGTTTTTTATTGTGCTGCTTTGGCGTCGTCGTGACGCCTTGTAAATCAGAAGGATTGCTATGCGCTGGTTCATTTCTCTGCTGGTCTTAATGGCGGCGGTCGCTACGGCGGCCGATACGCAAACCTTCACCGACGATTTAGGTCGCACGGTGACCGTTCCGCTGCATCCGCAGCGCATTGTGTCGATGCACGATCTGGATATCACCATTCCGCTGATCGAGCTTGGGGTGCCGCCGGTCGCCAGCCACGGACGGACCCGTCCTGACGGCAGCCATTTTCTCCGCTCCAGCGCGCAGTTAACCGGGATTGATTTCGATAACAGCGCGATTCAGTTTATCGGCACGGCGGATATCGACCTTGAAGCCGTCGCCGCCGCAAAGCCGGATTTAATCATCACCGAGAACAGCCGCCACGTTTCGGTTGAACAACTGGAGAAGATTGCCCCGACGGTGAGCATTGACCACCTGCAGGGCAGCGCGCCGCGCATTTATAGCAAGCTCGCACAGTTGACCGGCACCCAGCCGCGGCTGGCGATCCTCGAACGTCGCTATCAGGAGCAGATTAAGCAGTTGAAGGCGACGGTGGATACGCAAAAGATTGTCGTGTCGGTGATTCAGGCCAATAACGGCAAGGTTACTGTGCATCACTCTTATCATGCGCTGGGACGCGTGCTGCGCGATGCCGGGTTCCGCTTCCCGCCGTTTATAGACAAGATTTCTGATGGTCAGCGCATTGACGTCAGCGCCGAACAGCTGCCGGAGCTGGATGCCGATTTCGTGTTTGCCACCTGGCGCTCCGACACCGGTGGTAAGCCACAGGACGAACTGCAGGCGATGGAGGGCGTGATGCCGGGCTGGTGCGACTTTATGCGCGCTTGCCGCACCGGGCGCTACATTCTGCTACCGCGTGAGGATGTTATTTCTAACTCGTTTGCCGCGTTAACGCTGATGGTCGCCCAGGTGCAGTCGCATATTGCCGGGCGACCGCTGCCTGAGGGATTGAAATGAAAACGGCAATAAAGAGAGAGAGGGGACGGGTTGACCTGTTCGGCGAGCGTTTTCGCGCCCGCGCGCATCAGTTGTCGCCGCGTCTGCGGGCGGTGGTCAGCTACATCAATGATAACCGCGAAGTAGTGCTGGAGCGCACGGCCATGGAGATAGCCACCGCGACGAACACCTCAGATGCCACGGTGGTGCGGGCGATTCAGGCTTTGGGTTTTGCCGGGCTGCGTGAATTAAAGCAGACCATGGAGCGCTGGTTTGGCCCGTCGGTGACCTCTTCGGAAAAAATGCTCTCGACGGTGAGTGAGCTCTCCAGCGATATCAATTCAAGTATTGATTTCGTGCTGGAGGGGCATCAGCGGGCCTGCGAGGTACTCTCTCGTCCTGATAACCGCGCGGCGGTGGCTCAGGCGGTGGCGTTGCTCACCGATGCGCGCCAGGTGGGGATTTTTGGTATCGGCGCGTCGGGCATTCTGGCGGAGTATACCGCCCGGCTGCTGAGCCGCATTGGTCTGCCTTCGTACGTGATGAATCGCACCGGATTTAGCCTTGCCGAGCAGCTAATCAGCCTGCAGCGGGGTGACGTGCTGATTATGATGGGACAAAAATCACCGCATCGGGAGGGAATGACCACCCTGCGTGAAGCTCGCCGACTGGGGATCCCGACCATTCTGCTCACCCAGGCGGTGGATTCCCGCTTTAGCCAGGAAGCGCAGGTGGTTATCGACGTGCCGCGCGGCGGCGACAATGGACGGGTACCGCTGCACGGTACGGTGCTGGTGTGCCTGGAGATGATCGTGCTGTCGGTGGCCTCCACCGCGCCGCAAAAGACGGTAAAATCGATGAAGCGGATCAATGAATTGCATCGGGCTATTGGTAAGTCTGGCGGTAAACGAAGCTAAATAGAAGATAATTCACCGCCGGGAAGGTTTCCGGTTGCATGCTCTGCTGACTCTGTGTATTTTTATGCAAAATAAATGCATAAAACGGAGTTGTTATGGTTAAGAATTGGATGAAAGCGTGCTGCCTGATGGCAGCGCTGATTGGCACCGCTCAGGCGGCCCAGCAAACTTACGTGGTCGGCTCCGGCGGAACCTATCGTCCGTTTGAGTTTGAAAACAGCCAGAAACAGCTGGAAGGTTTTGATATCGACATCATCAAAGCGATTGCGAAAGCGGAAGGTTTTGATATCAAACTGATTAACACCCCGTGGGAAGGGATCTTCGCCACCCTGGGAACCGGCGACCGCGACATTATTATCTCCGGGATCACCATCACCGATAAGCGCAAGCAGATGGTTGATTTCTCCGCCCCGTACTTCCCGGCTGAACAGTCCATCGTGGTTCCTGCAGACTCTAAAGTCACTTCACTGGAAGCGCTGAAAAGCGAGAAAGTCGGGGTGGTGAACTCCAGCACCGGCGATATCGTGGTTTCCGACGTGTTGGGTAAAAACAGTACCTCAATCAAGCGCTTTGATAACACCCCGCTGATGCTGCAGGAGCTGTTTGAAGACGGCGTGAGCGCGGCGGTAGGCGATGTTGGCGTGGTGAAATACTACATCAAGCAGCACCCGGAGAAGCAGTTCAAACTGGTGCCGGACGCCAAATTTGAACGTCAGTATTTCGGCATTGCGGTAGCGAAAGGCAACAGCGAACTGCAGGCGAAAATCAACGCCGGTTTACAGAAAATCGTTGCTGATGGCACCTACGCCAAAATCTATAAAACATGGTTCGACGAGAACGTTCCGACGCTGCCAGCACAATAATCTGTATTTTTGTTTTCATCACGGCTATCGACATTAACGATAGCCGTATTTTTTAGGGAAGGGTTATGACGGGATTCCGTTGGGAGATCATCGAGGAGTACGGTCCGCTGTTTATGGACGGTGCCCTGATGACCATTAAATGTACCATTATCTGCGTGATCCTCGGCACCCTGTGGGGTCTGACCCTCGGTCTGGGGCGAATGGCGAAAGCCGAGCACGGGGTGTGGAAATACGTTCTGCATTACCTGGTACAGTTTCCGGTGCGCTTTTACGTCAGCGCGTTTCGCGGTACGCCGCTGTTCGTGCAAATTATGGTGGTGCACTTTGCGCTGGTGCCGCTGTTTATCAACCCGCGCGATGGGTTGCTGGTCACCAGCGGCATGATGAGCGCTGATTTCGCCCGCGAGCTGCGCTCCAACTATGGCGCGTTTCTCTCCTGTATCGTGGCGATAACGCTCAACGCCGGGGCCTATGTTTCCGAAATCTTCCGCGCCGGTATCCAGTCTATCGATAAAGGACAGATGGAAGCCTCCCGCGCGCTGGGGATGCCGTGGTGGAAAACCATGCGCCAGGTCATTCTGCCGCAGGCGTTTCGCCGCATTCTGCCGCCGCTCGGTAACAACGCCATCGCCATTGTTAAAGACTCCTCGCTGGCTTCAGCCATCGGTCTGGCGGATCTGGCCTACGCTGCGCGTACCGTTTCCGGCGCTTACGCCACCTACTGGGAACCCTACCTGACCATCTCACTGGTCTACTGGGTTATTACTTTCCTGCTGGCGCAGCTGGTTAACCGTCTGGAAAAGAGGTTTGGCAAAAGTGATTCGCATTCATAATTTACACAAGCGCTTCGGCGACAGCCACGTTCTGCGCGGCATCAGCTGCGATATCAAACCGCAGGAAGTGGTCTGCATTATCGGGCCGTCGGGTTCGGGAAAAAGTACCTTTCTGCGCTGCATGAACGCGCTGGAAACCGTCAGCGAAGGCGAAGTTGAGGTGAACGGTTTTGCCGCCCACGATCGCGCCACTGACATTAATAAGATGCGCGAAAGCGTCGGTATGGTCTTTCAGCGTTTCAATCTGTTCCCGCATAAAACGGTGCTGGAAAACCTGATTATGGCGCCGATGAGCCTGCGCGGTATGGCGCGGGCGGAAGCGGTTCATCTGGCGGAAGAGCTGCTGGCGAAGGTAGGGTTGAGCGACAAACGCGACGCCTGGCCCTCCAGCCTCTCCGGCGGGCAGCAGCAGCGCGTAGCCATTGCCCGTGCGCTGGCGATGAAGCCGTCGATTATGCTGTTCGATGAGCCGACCTCGGCGCTGGATCCGGAGCTGGTGGGCGATGTGCTGGAGGTGATGAAAAACCTCGCCAGCGAAGGGATGACCATGGTCATTGTGACTCATGAAATGGGTTTTGCCCGCGAAGTGGCCGACCGGGTTATCTTTATCGACCAGGGGATTATTCAGGAAGAGGGCAAACCGGCGCAGATCTTTACCGCGCCAGTTAACCCGCGCACTGCTGAGTTTCTGAGTAAAGTGCTGTAATGGCCTTCAGCCCCGGCGGGCGCTATGCCGCCGGGGAACTATCTGAATGAGTTTGTTGCTCATTCCATGGAGGACACTGATGTTAAGGAAAGTTTTCGTCCCGCCGGTTTTACTGCTGCTGTTTGTGCTTTTCGATCTGTTGATTGCCGGGCGCGAGTTCTGGGCGTGGCGGCCACTCTATTTCGGCCTTGCGCTGATCCCTCTTATCATTAGCGCGGTTATCGTCCTCGGGACGCTGTGCCAGTTTCGCACCCACCGTACCACCCTGAATCCGCTTCGAGCGCAAGAGACCACGACCCTGATGACCGACGGCTGGTTTCGCTATTCGCGCAATCCAATCTATCTGGCGATGACTGGCGTACAGCTGGCCCTGATTATTCTCAGCGGCAAACCGCTACTGTTGCTGACGCTACCGTTGTTGATCTATTTGCTGACCGTGCTGCATATCCGCCCGGAAGAAGCGGAAATGGCTCGTCTCTTTCCTCGCCAGTGGCCGGAGTATGCGCGTAAAGTGCGGCGCTGGTTGTAGGATTACCAGCTCCGAAAGTCGCTGATTTTCGAAGCCGGGAGATACAAACTACCGTGCGACTTCGCTAATATCGTCCATCTCTTCTTCGCGTTCACGTGCATCCGCCAGCAGCGCTTTTTCACTTTTGCCGAAGCACTGAATCAGCAGGAACAGCGCGCCGCTGGCAAACAGCGTCATCACCAGACCATCATAGCCCGCGACGCTAATCAGCAGGCTGCTGACCACCGGACCTGCGACGCTGCCCGCAGACCAGAAAAAACCCAGCAGAGCGTTGATCATTATCAGCTTCTGTCCGGAGAAGGTTTTCCCGGCGCGAACCAGCGATAGCGTGTAGAGTGCGCCCGCCGCGGCTCCCAGAATCATACAGCCAACAATAAGCTGAATATTTGACGCCAGCAGGAACGGTAAGGCCAGTAGGGCGAGGCAGAAAACGACCGCGCAGATTAAATGCACGCGGCGGATGCCGAAGCGGTCGGCAATCCAGCCCAACGGAGCCTGGAAAACGGCATCGCCGGTGAGTACCACCGTGACCAGCAGCACCGCCATCACTTCATTTAGCCCTTTATCCATACCGTAGAGCGGCAGCAGCGCCAGAATGCTGGCATCAAAGAACGCAAAGCAGAACACGCCGGAAGCCAGTACCGGTAAAAAAGCGCCAAGGCTGCGCCAGCTGGCGTGTTCGGCGAGTCGTTCGCGGCTACCTGTCGGCAAGTGACGTAGCATCAGCAGGCAGGCCACGGTGATGCCGCCAATGACCAACAGCGCCCACGGCTGATAGTCTGGCCCGGCGGAAATCAATAATGGTCCAGCCAACTGACAGCCGGTAAAGGCGGAGGCATAAATTCCGGTTAAGGTCGCCCGATTTTTGCCCGCCGCGCCGCCGGTGATCCAGCTTTCGCCAATAACGATAATGACCCCTGAAGCGAGACCGGTAACCAGCCTCGGTAGCAGGAGATGAACGATATCAAAAGAGAGGCAGGAGGCGATCGTCGCCACCGCCAGCGCCACCAGGCTGACCGAGAGCAGAAGGCCCATCTCAAAGCGTCGGCACAGCGCAGGTGAGAGGAAGGAGGAGATCATCATCCCCGCTGGCGGTAGTGCGGCCAGCAGGCCGACGTAGACGGTATCAATCTGCTGTTGCGCCAGCTCAAGACTGATTAAAGGCACCGTATAGCCGGTGATAAATCCCACTAATGAAGCGGCCATGATCATCGCCAGCGTGGGGGCAAGGCGACTCTGGTCTGGGTTGAACATTTTATTCCCGATAACGGAAGTCTGAAGAGTGAATTATTCGGCAAAAGGCCAGTATAGCTGCATAATAATTAATCGCACGCCTTATGTCACCGTTGATATGACTACAAAAAAATGCAGTGCTGGCGGAATGCAGTGGGAATGGGCGTTGGCACCGGATTTTTCGGAAGTTGTCAGCGGGCAGGCGAAAGGATATAACCAATAAGATGGTCGATAACCTATAACCGCGAATTATTGAATAAAACACTGGTTCAGCGCTGATGCTGTACAGGAAAGGAGTAAGACATGGCAGTATCCCCTTCACTGATCGCCGAGGCCATCCGCTGGCGACGTGATTTTCATGCTTGCCCTGAACTGGGATACCAGGAACAGGAAACCTCGCGGCGTATTGCTGAATTACTCACTTCATTTGGACTTCAGGTCCATAGCGGGCTGGCGGGGACTGGGGTCGTCGCGACGCTGGAGAATGGTCCCGGGCCGGTGATTGGCCTGCGGGCTGATATGGACGCGCTGCCGATAACCGAGCAGGGCGACGTCAGCTATAAATCGCGTAATCCTGGCGTGATGCACGCCTGCGGTCACGATGGGCATAGTGCGATGCTGCTGGCGACGGCGGCGCATCTGGCGCAAACTCGCCGCTTTCGCGGCACCGTTCATTTTGTGTTTCAGCCCGCAGAGGAGAATCTTGGCGGCGCACGTAAAATGGTAGAGGAGGGGCTGTTTGAGCGCTTCCCGATGGACGCTATCTACGCGTTACATAACTGGCCGGGTATGCCGCTGGGCCAGGTAGCGATTAACAGCGGGGCGATGATGGCCTCCCTTGATGCGTTTGAAATTACCCTGACCGGGAAAAGCTGTCATGCCGCGATGCCGGAACGCGGGGCGGACCCGATTGTCGCCGCGGCACAGTTAATTATGGCGCTCCAAACGATTCCTTCGCGTCGTCTGTCGCCGCAGGAGTCGACGGTGGTCAGCATTACCCAGATTGTTGGCGGGGAGGCGATTAACGTTCTGCCGGACAAAGTGGTGCTGCGCGGAACCTTCCGCTGCCTGAATAATCAGGTGCGCGAGCGGGTGAGGGGGCTAATTGAGAGCTATGTCGCCGCCCAGCCGCAGGTATCTGACGTCGAAGGAAACATCTCCTGGTATCCGGGTTATCCGGTGACGACTAACGATCCTGTTGAAGCGCAAAAGGTTCGCGATGTGGCGACCGCGCTGCTGGGAGAATCTGCGGTGAGCTGGAACGGAAATCCATCAATGGCATCGGAGGATTTTGCCTGCATGCTGGAAGCCTGTCCTGGGGCCTATTTCTGGATTGGCACCGACGGCGAGACGGCCTCGAAGCCTCTGCACAATGCCGGATATGATTTCAATGATGAACTGATCCCACACGGTGTAACGCTGTGGACGGCGCTGGTGGAAAAGCTGCTGGCTTAAGATGCCTTTCCCGGAGGCGGTGCTGCGCACCTGTCCGGGCCACCAGATGCCTGCACAATCGGTAGCCCGGCAGGCGCATTGCGCCGCCCCCGGGGGCAAAAGTGGATACGCAGGGAGAAATATCCTTCTCCCTGCGTCGTTTTATACGTTAACTGCCGCTTTCAGGCGGGCTTTCATCTCGCTATAGCTTGTCCAGGCGTACTGCTCGGCCCAGCGCTGATCCTCAATCGCTTCCACCTTCACCGCGCAATATTTGGTTTCCGGCGTTTTCGAGATCGGGTCGAGGTTATCTTGAGTCAGCTCGTTACAGGCACCTATCCACCACTGATAGGTCATATACACGGCGCCTGCGTTAATACGATCGCTAATGTCAGCTCGGGTGATCACCTTGCCACGTCGCGAACTAACCCACACCAGCTGTTGGTCGGCGATACCGAGTTTCTGCGCGTCGGCGCGGTTGATTTGCACCCGACCCGGTTCATCGGCGAGCGACTGCAAGGCCGCACAGTTACCGGTCATCGAACGGCAGGAGTAATGCCCGACTTCGCGAACGGTGCACAGCACCAGCGGATATTCTTCATCCGGCGTCTCGGCAGGAGCGCGCCACGGTGCGGCAAACAGCTGGCCTTTACCGGTTGGCGTATCAAAGTGATTATCTTTATACAGCCATGGCGTGCCGGGGTGATCCAGCGTCGGACACGGCCACAGCACGTGGTTCATATCACCCATTTTTTCATAAGTGACGCCATAGAACAGCGGGCAGAGCTCGCGCATTTCGTCCCAGATCTGCTGGTTATTGTCGTAATGCATCGGATAGCCCATTTCGCTGGCCAGCAGGCTAATGATTTCCCAGTCGCGTTTCACGTTGCCGGTGGCAATAATCGCCTGCTCGAAACGCTGGAAACCGCGGTCGGCGCAGGTAAAGACGCCACCGTGTTCGCCCCAGGAGGTAGCGGGCAACAGCACATCGGCGATTTCGGCGGTTTTGGTCATAAAGATATCCTGCACCACCACAAAATCGAGCGCTTCGATACCTTTGCGCACCAGGCCCAGATCGGCCTCGGTCTGTAGCGGGTCTTCGCCCATGATGTAGTAGGCTTTGATCTCGCCGGTGAGCGCCTTGTGTGGTACTTCGGTGATACGCGTTCCGACCTTATCGTCCATTCTCGCCGGGTTAATACCCCAGGCTTTGGCGAATTTAGCGCGAACGCTGGCGTCGGTGACATCCTGATAGCCGGGGAACATATTGGGTAACACGCCCATATCACAGGCGCCCTGGACGTTGTTTTGCCCACGCACAGGTCCCACGCCGACGTTAGCGCGCCCCAGGTTGCCGGTTAGCAGCGCGAGGCTCGCCAGCCCTCTGACCACATCCACTGCCTGACCAAACTGGGTCACGCCCATGCCCCACATAATGGTGGCGGAAGGTGCGGCAGCAAATATACGCATCGCCTGGCGAATCTCATTTGCCGGAACGCCGACTATCGCTTCTACGGCTTCGGGAGAATAGTCTTTAACCATTTCACGATAGGCGTCCAGCCCTTCGGTAAAGCGGTCGACATAATCGTGGTTATACAGATCCTCTTCCAGCAGGACGTGAGCGAAGGCGTTGACCAGAGCCATATTGCTGCCGTTATTAAGTTGCAGATGGCGATCGGCAATGCGGGCGGTTTCGATACGGCGTGGGTCGCAGACGATGATTTTCGCGCCGTTTTCGCGGGCTTTAATCACCCGACGGGCGACAATAG
Source organism: Klebsiella sp. (assembly GCF_027492335.1). Classification (NCBI taxonomy): domain Bacteria; kingdom Pseudomonadati; phylum Pseudomonadota; class Gammaproteobacteria; order Enterobacterales; family Enterobacteriaceae; genus Klebsiella; species Klebsiella sp. The sequence goes on from NZ_JAPUEW010000042.1 coordinate 38,155, forward strand.
GGTGGGAGTCGGCGCAGTTGTAGCCGAATACCAGCAGGCATTTCGAGTTTTCGATATCGTTAATCGAGTTGCTCATCGCACCGTTGCCAAGCGCCAGATGAAGACCGGCGACCGACGGGCCGTGGCAAACGCGGGCGCAGCAGTCGACGTTATTGGTATTGAGCACCCCACGGGCGAATTTTTGCATCACATAGTTAGTTTCATTGCCGGTACCACGGGATGAGCCGGTGGTCATAATGGCACGCGGACCATGTTTTTCTTTTATTTCACGCAGTTTTTTTGCCGTGTAGCGGATAGCTTCATCCCAGCTGACCGGGGTGAATTTACCGCCTTTCTGGTAGCGAATCATCGGTTGCTGCAGGCGTGGCGTCAGCAGTTGCGTATCGTTGAGGAAATCCCAGCCGTAGTAGCCTTTGAGGCATAGCTGATTTTGGTTAGTCACACCATCGGCCGCTTCGGCGCGGATAATTTTATTGTTATCGACGACCAGCTTTAGTTTGCAACCGGCCCCGCAGTAAGGGCAAACGCTCGTGATTTTTTTCATCAGTAACAGACCTGTTAACAGAGAATAAACAACATTGGACAGACCGGGCCCGGCCCGCCTTTGTCAGGGCGTCATAAGCCAGCGCACCAGCAGATGACGGAAGCGTTATGCATACGCTGTGCCAAAACTTAACGTTATGATTTAATAGGGAATAGGTGGCTGGACAGGCGAGGGTGGTAATGATGTCGACACTAATGACGATGACATGACGCCCGGTTGGGCGTCATTAAGGGGTTGGTCAGGCCAGCTTCAACCGTAGCTGCGCGAGAGTCTCTGCGGGTAATCCCACCTCCTCAGCAGCGGTGCAAATGGCCTGCCAGCTCCCGGCATCCAGCGGAATACCCTGCGCCAGACGCTCCTGACGGTTGGCTTCTTCCCACTCGCCAGGCGCGAGAATCGGCGTCTCCGGGTCGTGCGGCGACTGTTTGCACCAGTCAATAAATGCTTCGGTCTCACGCTGCATATCCGGCGCATCGAAAGCGCCAGGGCTGAGAATAATGGTTGTCATACAGTTAAAAATCGCGTCAACGCTGCCCTGCAGATTCTCTTTATGCGAGGTTTTCCCACCGGATACCGCGCCGCCGATAACTTCACACAGCGTCGCCAGCGCATAGCCTTTATGCTCGGCAAAAGTCAGCAGCGCGCCGAGCGGTGAAGTCTGCATCACTGCGGGGTCGGTGGTGGGAACGCCCTGAGCGTCAATCAATGAACCTGGCGGTACCGGAACGCCTTTGTGCCACGCGACGCGGGTCTTACCAAAGGCGATGGCGCTGGTGGCATAATCCAGCAGCAGCGGAGGATGGCCTTCGCGCGGGAAAACCACGCACAGCGGGTTGGTACCGAAGCGGCTGTCTTTACCGCGAAACGGCGCGACCATAATGTTGCCGACAACGTTCACGAAGTGAATAGAGATCATCCCGGCGGCGGCGCACTGTTCCGCCCAGTAGCCGATGCGGCCTATATGGTGCGCGTTACGCAATGCGACGGCGGCCATGCCGTGCTGTTTCGCTTTTTCGATGCCCATCTGCATGGCTTCATGGGCCACCACCTGGCCGAACCCACCGTTGCCATCCAGCGTGACGACGGCTCCAGCATCTTTCATCACGCTGGCGTGACGGTTGAGCTGTAAATAGCCCAGCGCGTGGGAACGTACGTAGCTCGGGATCATGCCGACACCGTGAGAGTCATGTCCGGCAAGGTTGGCGGCAATCAGATGGTCGGCAATAAGCGATGCTTCGGTGGGAGAGCTTCCCATATGGCTGAAAAGTGTTTTAACAAACTGATGCAGATCCGTGGCCTGGAAGCGATGTCCTGTTTGCACTGATTCTCTCCTGTTACGGTGTCGTGGGTTATTGTTTTATTGTGTTTGCGTTTCCATGCTGCTCTCCGGACCGGAGAAGATCAAGGTTTGCACGTTGCAGGGAAGAAATGAACTGAGGGGGAGGGAACAGAGTTGAGGCCCGGAAGTCTGGTTGTGATGTTAAGAATCATTATTATAAAAATCACATAATAAATATTACCTATCGAGCATGATGGGGATATAAAAGAGAGCGCAACAATGAATATCAGTGCATTTTTTCTGATGACCATCGCTATTTTACTGCTGGGAATATCAGTCTATAGCTTGCTAAGCTATATTAAAGAACGCCGTGCTAAACGTTTTCGCCCTTTTCGCCAGCGATAAGGGCGCTATCGAAAGGCGGGCTAGCCCGCCTTATTATAATTGTCGCGCCATGTTTTCGGTGAGGCATGATATTTCTCACGGAACTGCTTACTGAATAATGGATGACTGACAAAACCACAAATCCATGAAATCTGCTCAATGCGCAGCTGAAGATTATTTTCCAGCATTTCCCGCGCCGCCTCCAGACGTATATCCCTGATTAGCGCCATCACCGAAGTCTTCTGCTCATTAAAGGCTCTGTCAAGACTGGCTCGCGAACAACGAAGGCTTTGCGTCAGGGCTTCCGGCGAAAGGCTATGTTGATGATAGTTCTGCAAAATAAAGGACTTCGCGCCATTATAAAGATGGCTCAGTTTGCCTGGGATAAATAAGCCTTTTTCTTTGGCGACATCGGCTAGCATAATGAATGCCATATTATGTAGCCCATCAACAATGGTCGCCGTCTCTTTAGTCGAAAGCGTTGCGGATTGCGCATCCAGCAATAGCATATGTGATTTCAGAAAACTCGCGAGGTGATGATTTTCTAAAGAGACCATCGGGCTGTTTAGTTTCCCGCTAAAAACCTCGTTAATCTTATCGCTACGAGGAATGACATACAGTTGCTTTACGTCATTACATTGATAGTGGTAATAGTCGTTACGTTGATGAACAATTAACATTCCCTCGTTCACCTGCGACGTAACAGACTCTTTTCGACCACGAATGATTTGGTTACCCTGAACGATCAGCGAAATATAGATCGAGGATTCTGCCGCCTGATGTGGGTCGAATATTGTTTCGTTTCTTGAGCCCATTGCACTACAATAATCTCCGTTAACGCCAGAGATGGTTTTATGCCTGGCAATAATCTCTTCCGGTCGTCGATTGTTAACAACCTCGATACCGTAGCAATTAATATTCTGCGAGAGCTTTTGATAGCGCTCTTCGGGCGCGATATCCGCCGCGCTTAAAACATGTGGAACATACAGCGCCGTAGGTCTGGACATGGTTGTCTCTTATCCCAAGGTGACGGTTGCAGGTGGGTCGTTTTATCCTCCGATTATAAGATTAATCTTAGTAAAAACCAGCGTGCGGGCGTTTTTTTACATTTCTCAGGTGTCCGGCATGCAACGAGTCTTATGACTATTAGTTTTTCTCATAAATTGCCTGCAAGAAAGATTATTTTTATATGTGTAAAAAATAGGGTTGATATTTTTGAGCATAATTTTGATTGTCACGAAATATCAACTCAAGCAAATGCGTATTGTCTGGAGGGCTAGACAAAAGAATGGGAATGGTTGCACTCTATATTGCAGATGCCAACCGATGGGAAAGATGAGCGCATGCGTAAAGGTAAAATTATTGTTTTAGTTTTGATGGTTTTTTGTATTCTGATTTTTGCAATTGTTGCTGCCTGGTTTTTGCTGTCCAAAGACAATTTTGCCGTACCAGAAAACGCGGAAACAGAAAATGCGGTTCTCCAGGTTGCAGGCTTAACGCGCAATGGACAACGCGATCCGCAGGCGCTGAAATCACTCTATCAAAAGCGCGTGACGGTGCGTCAGGTTAATCTTGATAACGGCCAACTTTTAGCGCAGGGGGCCAATAGCGGCGCGCAAAAACGCTGTGTCGAACTGGCCGCTGCGCGCGATCCGGCGCAAATCCGCCAGCGCTGTTCACTGGGTGAAGTTTACGTTGTTCGAGACAATAATAATGAAATTCAGCAAGTTATAATTCCGGTTTATGGCAAAGGGGCCAAATCGATGATGTATGCATTAATCGCCCTTGAGACCGATGGTCGCACGGTAAAAGACCTGATGTATTACCAGCAGAATGAAACGCCGCTGCTGGGCGCTCGAGTGGAGGACCCGGAATGGCGTAGCCAATGGCCAGGTAAGAAAATACGCGATAATAACGGCCAGCCAGCGCTAAAGGTTATTCAGAATAATCCCGGCCAGCATGATGACTATACGGTGGATGGGATTAGCGGCGCGACCCTGACTTCAACCGGCGTCGAGAAGAGTATTAATTACTGGGTGGGTGAGCAGGGATACGGTAAGTTTCTTCAGCGGCTACAGCAAAACCCTGAAATATTAAATCGTTAAAAGCACGGGCGACAAAATACTCGGCAAATAACCGGTGCTATTACAGCGCCGGTTTTTTTATGCTTTCGATGAAGATATTTGGCGAGGAAAAGTCAGGGAATAAAGCTAATAACTTAAAGTTATTAATCTTCGTTTCTTTGCAACATTTTACACAAATTGTCACAGTTTGACATTTTCATGATCCAGGTCATGTACATTACGAGTAAAAATGACAACGATAATCATTATCATTAACTCTGATGGGATGCGTCATGGCTGGTCCTCGTTCTTTTCTGCTGCTAATGCTGTTTGGGCTTTTGTTTGGCAGCGCGTGCGCGATGGCGCAGACTCACTATGCGCCATATATCGAGGACATTGAGCAACGCCTTGATAAAACAGCCGAATTCTATCAGCAGCAAAAAAATACCGAAGCGCGCCGTGAGGTGCAAATGGCCTACTTTGAAGTGTTTGAAAACCTCGAAGGGCCAATCCGCATTAACATTTCGGCGCGTAAAAGCTACGAGATGGAGAGTACCTTCGGTGAGATCCGTCGCATGATCGGCGAGGGTAAGCCGCTAAGCGAAGTTCAGGCGCGTATCGATGGGCTAAAGCAGGCGCTGCGCGAAGTTGAGCCGGTGCTTGATGGCGGGCATCGACTGGTCGCGGAAGAGCAGCATACCGCGCTGTCGCGCGATGACATTGCGCTGCACTGGCAGGACAGCTTCCGCACCATTGACGATATGCTGGCGCAGGCGGTAACGGATTATCAGGCCGGTCACTACGCGCAGGCCAGCCAGCAGGTGCAGCAGGCGCATTATCAGGGCTTCAAAAACTCCGAAATGGAAACCTCCGTGCGGCAAAACCGTTCGGCAAAAGAGGCTGCCGCCATCAACCAGCAGTTTACCGCACTGATTACCCTGACCTCCCAGCCGGACCGCCTGAACGATGTTTCCTATCAGGTCACCACGTTATTACAGGATCTGGAGGATATTCTGCCGGGCCTGCCCACGACCCGTGACGATCAGCCGGTAAGCGCTCCGGCTAGCGCAGACAACGCCACACAGATCGAGGATACAGGGGCGAGGGCGGATTGGGCGAGCGTCGCTGCCGGGATTAACCAAAGCATCAATGCCGCTCTGGTGCGCTATCAGAACGGGGAAGGGCAGGACGCGATTCTTGATGTCCAGGACACCTACTTTGACCGTTTCGAAGCCACCGGAATGGAGAACAAAATCGGCTCCCGCGACTCGGCGTTTAAAACCTCTCTTGAGGCGCACTTTACCCGCATGGTCAGCCTGATGAAGGCCAACCAGCCGCAGGAAAAGCTGGTTGCCGAAGCCGCCGCTCTTGAGCAGGACCTGCAAAAAGCGGTGACCATGCTGGGCGAGGGCGAAGAGACCCAGTGGAGCCTGCTGCTCTACAGCCTGATGATTATCGTGCGCGAAGGGCTGGAAGCGCTGTTGATTGTGGCGGCTATCGTGGCCTATCTGGTTAAAAACAACCATCACGATAAGCTGCCGCTGATTCGCCAGTCGGTGATTGTGGCGCTGGTGGCAAGCGTAGTGACGGCGTTTATCTTCCAGCTGCTGTTTACCAACTCTGGCACCAGCCGGGAGCTGCTGGAGGGGATCACCATGCTGATTGCCGTGGTGATGCTGTTCTTTATGAGCTACTGGCTGCTGTCGAAGGTTGAAGCCCGCCACTGGAAAGCCTGGCTTGAGGGCAAACTCTCCCATTCGCTGTCGCGCGGATCGCTGGTAGGGCTGTGGCTGACCAGCTTCCTCGCGGTCTACCGCGAGGGTGCCGAAACGGTGCTGTTCTACTACGCCCTGATTGGCGATGCCCAGGGGCTGCCGGGTCATCTGGCCATCGGTGCCGGGTTTGTTATCGGCTGCGTGGTTCTGCTCATTGCCTGGCTCGTCATGCGCTACTCGGTGGTCCGACTGCCGCTTAAACCCTTCTTCATGTTCACCGGCGGTTTTATGTACCTGATGGCGTTTGTTTTCGCCGGTAAAGGGGTACTGGAACTGGTGGAGGGCAAACTATTCCAGCCAACGCTGATTAACGGGATGCCCGAAATCAGCTGGCTGGGGATTTACCCCTACGTGGAAACGCTATTGCCGCAGATTGTATTGCTGATCGCGGCGCTGGTGGCGCTATGGATCATGCGCCGCCGCCAGGCACCAGGTGAGACCATAAAAACAAGTTCCTAATCATTTTAAGACGAGAGGATGAGTCAGATGACCATTAAGAAGACCCTGATTATCAGCGCGACCGTTGCCAGCATTTTCACCGCACCTGCGGCACTGGCCTTTAAAGAGTATCCGGCTGGTGAGCCAGTCACCATGAATGAGATGGAGATCGCCGCGGTTTACCTGCAGCCGATCGATATGGAACCGCGCGGTATGGGTTTGCCGGCAGCGAAATCGGATATCCATCTGGAAGCCGATATTCATGCGGTGGAAGGCGGTAAAAATGGTTTTGGCGCAGGTGAATGGATCCCTTATCTGACCATCGCCTATACCCTGGTCAATAGCGACACCGGCGAAAAACAAGAAGGTACCTTTATGCCGATGGTGGCGAGCGATGGCCCGCACTACGGTGCGAATATCAAGATGATGGGCGTCGGTAACTACAAAGTGACCTACCACATTGATCCGCCGTCAAAAGCCGGGATGCACCGTCATACCGATAGCGAAACCGGCGTTGGTCGCTGGTGGAAACCGTTTGATGTGAGCTATGAGTTTAAGTATGTCGGCCTGAACTAATTGTCTCCAGACGCTCAGATAGTTGACAACGTGCGCTCTTCAGGAATTGCCCGGCGGCGCTTTGCTTGCGCGGGTCTACAGAAAGCTCATAACCTGATGATGTTATGGGTTTTGTAGGCCGGGTAAGGCGTCAGCCGCTACCCGGCAGAAATGCGAACACCATAGTTAAAGCAGGCTTGTCATCTGTCTCAGCATCATCAGACGCGAGCGCTATTACGCAGGATGGCCGACGGGTCATCCTGTGGCGTATTTTTCATCCGCCGTACTGAGTTGAAGTCATGAGCTATTTTTTCGTCACGACGCTACAGGTCTTTTTCTGCATTGCGCTGCTCTCCGCCGTACTCTGGGGACGCGGCAACCCTCCCACACTGCGCCCGCTGGTCTGGACGTTGCTCACCGCGCTGGCTGGCGGACTGCTCGCCGGGCTGTTTATTCGCCCGAGCCAGTCGCTGGAGCTTCTGCTGGTTGGCGCGGAGATCCTCGTTTCTCTACTATTTTTGCTGAGCTTCTGGTGGTCAACGCCGCGCGTTCGCTATCTGTGGCAATGGGTTCTGACCTTCGGCGCGGCCCGTCACTGGGCGCTGGATCCGAACCTCGGCGGCCTGACCTCCACGCACGTGCTGAATACCGATCTACTGCTGAATCTGACCGCGCTGGTGCTGGCGTTCGCGCTTTTGTGCCTGGCGTGTGCGCTCTGCGCCATGCTGTTGCGCAGAATGCGCGGGTTCTACTGGCCGCTGACCCTGCTGATGATGGTCTTGTTGTGGCTGCCGCTGAGCGGGAATTTGCTGCTGCTGTTGATGAAGCTACAGGTGGTGCCGCTGCTCAAGCCGCTGCTGAGCTTCGTCGCCAAGGTGACTAACAATGCGGCGATGTATAACTGGGCCGCCGCCGCGGTACTGCTGTTAATGTGCCTGTTCTGGATCCCGGGGCTGCGCCGCTATTACCGCAATGTAAAAGCGACGGAAGAGCCGATTTCCCGCCGTCTGGCGCTGGCCGAACGCCGTGGGGCGACCCGGCTGTGGCTCACGACTATTTGCTGCGCGCTGGCGATTATCGGCGGTCAGCTATGGTGGGATCTGGTAGCTTCGCAGCCGCCGCGTTTGTCCGAGGCGCAGCCGGTCACGCTGGCCGCTGATGGTCAGGTGCATATTCCGGTCGACCAGGTGCGCGATGGCAAACTGCATCGCTTCGTCTGGGTGGCGGATGACGGCAAAGCGATCCGCTTTTTTATCATCAACCGCTATCCCGACAAACTGCGTTTCGGCGTGGTGTTCGACGCCTGCCTGCTGTGCGGCGATCAGGGCTATGTGATGGAAGGCAATCAGGTGATTTGCGTTGCCTGCGGCGTGCACATCTTTATCCCCTCCATTGGCAAACCCGGTGGATGCAACCCGGTGCCGATCGACGACTGGCGCAACGATGACAAAGAGCTGACGATACCCGGCGCGGCGCTGGCCGTGGGGGGGAACTATTTCTCTACCGTCCTGACCATTAAAGTGACCGACCCGGTGGATGGTTCAACGCTGACCAACACCAGCGCCGACTTCAAATACAGCTATGGCGGTAAAACCTGGTTCTTCTCATCAGAAGCGAACTATGACCGTTTCCGCAATGCGCCAGAGCAGTTTGTTCCTGACGCAGTGAAGGAGGAGTAGCGATGCTGTGGCGAATGATCTACCAGTCATGGGGGCGCAATCTGCGGCGTAAAGCGCTGGCGGTATTGACCGTGTTTCTGGCGACCAGCCTGATATCGGCGCTGCTGGCGGTTTCTATCGACATCGGCGACAAAATGTCCCGGGAGCTGAAATCCTACGGCGCCAATATTCTGATTGAGCCTGCAGGGCAGGCGGCGTTGCCCGCGCTGTTTAGCGAACAAAGCAACCCGCTGGCCAGCGACGATTTTCTGGATGAATCCGAGCTGCCGAATATCAAAGATATCTTCTGGCGCAACAACATTGTTGGCTTCGCACCGATGCTCGGCGGCGAAGTGAGCGTGGATGGCCATGATATCCGCGTGCTGGGGACCTTCTTTAGCCAGCCTGTCACCATACCAGATGAAGAGGGATACGAAACCGGGCAGCGGACGGTCAGCCCGTTCTGGCAGGTGAGCGGCGAATGGCCGCAGGAGCCGGTCGGTGAGACACCGCAAACCCTGGTCGGCCACGCGCTGGCGCGAAATTACGGCTGGAAGCCAGGCGATCGCCTGGCGTTAAAGGTCGCGGATAACGTGGTGAACGTGCAGGTGAGCGGTATTTTATCCAGCGGCGGCGATGAAGATAACCAACTGGTCATGCCGCTTAGCGTGGTGCAGCAACTGCTGGGGCTACCGGGGAAAGTGCAGGCGATCCGCGTGTCGGCGCTGACGGTACCGGAAAACGAACTTTCGCGTCGGGCGCGTGAGGATCTCGAAGCGCTGAATGCCGAAGAGTACGATCTGTGGTACTGCACCGCCTATGTATCATCTATCGCCCACCAGCTTGAGGAGGCGATTTCCGGTGCGGAGGTGCGTCCGGTCTGGCAGGTTGCCGCTTCGGAAGGCGTGGTTATCGATAAAATTCAGCTATTAATGGGCGTGGTAACTTTAGCCGCGCTGGCCGCCGCCGCGATGGGCATCGCCTCACTGATGACCAGCACCATTATGGAACGCGCCAAAGAAATTGGCCTGATGAAAGCGCTGGGCGCGCGGCAGTGGCAAATTCTGCTGCTGTTCTATCTTGAGGCGGCGCTGGGCGGCCTGGCCGGTGGAGCATTTGGCTGCATCGCCGGATGGGGGCTGGCGAAGGCTATTGGCCTGATGCTGTTTGATACGCCGCTTAATTTTGCCTGGGTGGTGGTGCCCTGCGTGCTGGTGATTGCGGTGCTGATTGCGTTAATCGGCACCTGGTTCCCGGCGCGGCGTATTGCCCGTCTTTATCCTGTGGAGGTGCTGTATGGCCGCTAAGCGCGACATGCTGTGGTTATTAGTATGGCGGGCGCTGCGGCTGCGTATGCAGCGGGTCAGCGTGGTGTTTGCCGCGCTGGCGGTCGGCGCGACCATCGTCACGGCGCTCTCAGCAGTGTGGTTCGACATTAATAGCAAAATGAGCGAGGAACTGCGCACTTTTGGCGCGAACTTCTATATTGGTCCGGGCCATGGCACCAGCATGCCGCAACCGGAACTGCAGGCGATTCTTGATGGCGCGCCAGCGGGGCTGATTCACGGTGCCAGCCCTTGGCTGTACGGTACCGCGCGCACCGAGCTGGAAAAAGTGGTGATGGTCGGCGTGTGGTTTGAGTCGCTGCAAAAACTGGTGCCCTACTGGCAGGTCAACGGTAGCTGGATCGGCGTTAGTTTTGACGATCGCAACGCGATGATTGGCGTGAAGCTGGCGCAGCGTCTGGCGCTGAATATTGGCGATAGCGTGACGCTGGTGGACCATAGTCGGCGCAAGAAACTGCTGATTAAGGGCATCGTAGAAGCCGGGGACGCGACCGACAATATGCTGATCGTCAGTCTTGACGTGGCGCAGTCGTGGCTGCAAAAGCCCGGCGTTATCAGCCACGGGCTGCTGAGCGTCAGCAATGACCTTGGTCAGGTGGAGAGCTACGCCAGCCAGTTACAGCGGCAATACACTGACCTTGAGATTCGTCCGGTGCGTAAAGTGTCGGCATCCGAAGGGCAGGTGCTGGATAAAATTAAGGGGCTGATGGGACTGGTATCGATAGTTATCCTCGCGCTCTCATCCCTGTGCGTGAACACCACCCTAATGGCGATTGTCGGTGAACGCTCCCGAGAGTTTGCCCTGCAAAAAGCGCTGGGGGCCAGCAACGGCGATATTACCCGCCAGATGTTACTGGAGACCAGCATTATCACTTTTGCGGCGGTGGTTTGCGGTTGGGTGCTGGGCTATCTGCTGGCACAGCTGCTGGGATTAACGGTGTTTAACGCCAGTATCTCGCTGCGCCTGCCGGTGCTGCCGATTACCCTGGTTCTGTCTTTACTGGTCGCCCTGCTGGCGGCCATTGTTCCGGTGCGGCGCGCGGTGAGCGTCGAACCTGCGAAAGTGTTGAAAGGAGAGTAACGCCATGACCGTCACATCTTTGCGTCAGATGGCGATTGAAACGCGTCATTTATATAAGCGGTTCGGGGAAGTGACCGCGCTGGAAGATATCAACCTGCGCATCGCCCGCGGTGAATTTGTTGCCATTATGGGGGCCTCCGGTTCCGGGAAAACGACGCTGATGAATATTCTCACTTGTCTGGATACCGCCAGCGAAGGGCAGGTGATCCTCGACGGAACCGACGCGGCGGCGCTGGACGAAGAGGGGCGCCGCCGCTTTCGCGCGCAGAAAATTGGCCTTGTGTTCCAGCAGTTCCACCTGATCCCGTTTCTGACGGCGCTGGAAAATATCATGCTGGCGCAGCATTACCACAGCGTGGTGGATGAAGCTGCCGCCAGAGCGGTGCTGGCTCAGGTCGGCCTTGAGCATCGCGTGACTCATCTACCGAGCCAGCTGTCGGGCGGGGAACAGCAGCGCGTCTGCATTGCCCGGGCGTTGGTTAACGAGCCGCCGGTTATTTTTGCCGATGAGCCAACCGGTAACCTCGATGAAGAGAACGAACAGCGGGTGCTGGATCTGCTGACCGATTTGCACCGCCAGGGGCGCACCATTGTGATGGTGACCCACAACCCGGCGCTGGGGCAGTTCGCCGATCGCATCGTGCGTTTGCAGCACGGAAAGTATCTGGGAGAGGAGGTGAATCATCATGCGCATGCCTAAAGTGATGCTTGTCCTGCTGCTGGTACTGCTCGGCGGCTGCAAAGAAGAAAAGTTGGCGCGCGGCGAGGCAGCACCCGCGCTGGCGGCGTTTGATTTGCAGGGGGAGTCGGCCAGCCTTGAGCGCTGGCGGGGGAAGGCGGTGTACCTTAATTTCTGGTCATCAAGCTGCGGCGGCTGTCTGGCGGAGATGGATACTTTACAGGCGCTCAGCCAGCGCTGGCCGGATAAGCTGGTGGTGGTCGGCGTCAATACCGATCCGGAATCAGTCGATATCGCGCCGCTGTTGGCTAAGCATGGCGTCAGTTACCCAGTGCTGCGCGATCAGCTCAAAATGACCCAGGAGCGCTATCAGGTTATCGGCACTCCGACTTCGATATTGATTGATAGCCATGGCACGGTGCTGGATTTGCATCAGGGCCTGCGCAAGCCCGAGGAGCTCCAGACGGTATTTAGCCAGCTGGCGCAGAAATAGTTTCCCCACGCGCGAGCAGTCTGATTATTTTGTAGCCCGGACAGGCGCGTGAGCGCCGCCTCCGGGGAAATAGCTTGCTGTGGGCTTTCGTTGATTTCCCGGTGGCGCTAACCGGGCTACAGGTTCGCCATCGTCTGCCATCCGGGATGTTTCACTTACAAATACTGGCTCAGCAGCGCCTCAAGGCTGTTCTGGTCCACGGCAAACAGGCGAATACCTTCGGCGAGCTTCTCCACCGCCATCGCATCCTGATGATGTGCCCAGTTGAACTCAGCCTCGGTCATTGCAGCGGGCTTTGGCTGAACCTCACCTTCATACGTCAACGGTGCAGGTACCGGCCCCTGGGTTTGCTGCAATTGCGCCAGCAGCGCCGGGGAAACGGTCAGACGATCGCAGCCGTTAAGCGCCAGCACCTGTTCCGGCGTACGGAAGCTGGCTCCCATCACCACCGTCCGATAACCGTGCATTTTATAAAAGCGATAGATCTTCTGTACCGACTCGACGCCCGGATCGTTCTCGACGGTGAAGGTGGTATCAGGGTTGTTTTTCTTGTACCAGTCGTAGATGCGACCGACGAATGGGGAAATCAGGAAAACCCCGGCATCGGCGCAGGCTCTGGCCTGGGCAAAGGAGAAAAGCAGCGTCAGGTTGCACTGGATACCCTCTTTTTCCAGCGTTTCTGCTGCGCGGATCCCTTGCCATGTAGCGGCAAGCTTAATCAAAACCCGCTCTTTACCGATCCCTTTCTCTTCATACAGCGCAATGATTTCCCGCGCTTTAGCTATGCTGGCCTGAGTATCAAATGAGAGGCGAGCATCCACTTCAGTTGAAATACGCCCAGGAACGCTTTTCAGGATCAACGCTCCGATACTTACCGCCAGATAATCGGCAATATCCGCAGGCTGTACCGTTTTTCCACTCTGGCGAGACTTTACCGTCGCGACGGCATCTTTCACCAGTTTTTGGTACTGCGGAAGCTGCGCTGCCTTGTAGATAAGCGAAGGGTTGGTGGTCGCATCTTCAGGCTGATAAGCCATAATGCTGTCAATGTCCCCGCTGTCGGCAACAATGGTTGTCCGCTGCTTTAGTTGTTCAAGCTGATTCATCGCTATTACCTGTTTTTCAATAATAGGGCTGGAAACAACAAGGAGAAGGCAAGGCCCGCTCCTTATTGTCGGTTGGGTGGGGGATTATTTTGCCTGCGCGACGCGGGAGGTCAGGCCTGGCATATTGAAGCATTCGGCTTCGTTCTGGATCATATCTTTAATTTTATTGACCACGTAACGCTCAGGCTCGACGCCAAACGACTTCAGATTGGCAAACATGGTTTGCATCTCTTTTACAACATCCGGTTTTTCGTAGTTGTAGTGGCCGCTGAGTTCAAGAATCTCTTTCAACAATTCCGGCTCGTTAAAGATCTGCTCTTCGGACTTGTTTTTGTGCTCATCGGTCATCCATTTTTCCCATTTGTGGCTCAGTACGCACTCGCGGGTCAGGACGGTTTTTAAATCAGACGCCGACTTGATAAAGCCTTTTGCCGCCAGATCTTTCTCGACTTCCGCCAGCTTCAGATAAGCGCGGGTTTCAATGGTGCCGTAGGCCGGAGCGACGTTCATCGCGGTGATGCCCAGACCCGGATGCTTCAGTAAAATTTCATCCGGCAGGTAGTCGCCGTTATGCTCTTTCAGGCCGACGCCGTGACGGGTGCTGATAGCCGAAAGCTCTGCGGACTGCTTATCGTTGAAGTGGCCAACGTTTTTGGTCAGACGGGTCAGGGTGCCGGTTTGGCCGACGATAAACAGCGGCTGCGGCAGCGATTCGGCAGCAAGACGCTTATTCAGCTCGATAATAAACCCTTCATAGGCGCTGACGTCGGTCAGGCCGCCGTTGGTCTCTTCGGTACCGACTTCATAGAAGAACTCTTTCAGGTTATTGGCCTTGCGGTACTCTTCGCAGAAGCGAATCAGCTCAACGGTGCGGCTCAGAACCAGTTCAATATCAATGACTTTACCAACAACGTACGGGTCTTTCGTCGGGTCAATATGCAACAGGTCGAAACCGGCATCCATATCAATCTGATAAGAGCGGCGAGCCAGCTTCATCGCTTCGGCTTCCGGAATGTGGTCTTTACGCTCTTTATCACGCTGCCATGGGCCGCCGTGGTCGCGGCAGAGGAAGTAATCGCCGTCGAAGCCGACTTTTTCCGCCATCGCTTTCAGGTCGGCAGCAAAGCGGAATTGATCCCAGTTATTAACGTAACCCGCGCCAAATTCATCGGCATCAACCTGGTTGCGGCTGGCAATAAACATCAGTGGCAGATCTTTTTCTTTACCCAGCTCAAAGCAGGCCTGAATTAACGCCGGGGACATTGGGCCAATTCCCAACATTGTAGACTTGCCACCGTTAACAATATAATCGACGTACTGTTTCATTGTGTTTTTCATGATAACTCCTCAGACTTTATTCATATCAGAAGTGATTGTTTTTTTAGCCGACTCTTTTTTTACCGGCTCGCTAATGTTGGGGCGCAGAATATGCAGGCAGATGGCGGTGACAATAACGCCGATAATCATATCGATGACGTACCACATTGGTGCTTTATTGACGCCAGCTATGGCAATTAATCCACCATGGGGAACCATAGATTCGACGCCGTGAACCATAGCCAGACCGGCACCGACGGCGCTACCGATAATAATTGACGGCAGTACGGTCTTCAGGTTTTTAACGGCGAAAGGAATCGCCCCTTCGGTAATGCCAATTAATCCCATAAAGGCAGCGGAGGTGCCCATTCGTCTTTCATCTTCAGCCCATTTACGCTGAGAAATAAAAGTCGAGAGAGCAATGCCGAGTGGTGGAATAGCGCAGGCAATACGGTAAGCGCCGTTCGGGCCATAAATACCTTCTGCCATTAAGGCGAGGGTAAATGCCGTTGCGGTTTTATTGACTGGCCCACCCATATCAAAGGCCGCCATGGCACCGAGAATTAAACCTAATACGACGCCGCTGCTTCCCTGCATATTAGAGAGCATGGAAACCAGCCATTTCATGGCAAAACCGATGGGCTCAATCAGTACGTACAGATAGAGCATGCCGACAATGACGCTTGAGACGATGGGAATAATCATGATCGGCATGACCGGCATCAGCACTTTGCCGACCTTCCAGGTTTTTATCCACTTGGCGACGTAGCCACTGAGAATACCGAGCAGCATTGCCCCCAGAAAACCGGTTACCACGTGGTCTGCGCCCAACGGCGTGCTGGCCATAAAGCCGGTGATTAAACCCGGCGTCAGCCCCGGTTTACCGGCGATAGAGTAGGAGATATAGGCCGCCAGCACCGGGATCATCATTCCCAGCCCGGCGCTGCCGATAGCGCCAAGGTTCAATAAGAATGGGTTGGTGACGACCATGCCTTTGCCCGCAACCGGCTCGCCGCCAATCAGGGAAAGCGCCAGACAGATACCGCCGACCACCACCACCGGCATCATATATGACACACCGGTGCTAAATGCTTTAACTAAATCATCCTTAATGGCTTTTGCTTTTTCCGACATTTTTTATCCTCCCGATACCCTGTATTTTTATGGGGTGACATACGGTTTACGGGCGTAGTCATCCCCGGGCGCTTTTGCGTCATAATTGAAATACAGCGTTCGCAAAAATTTAATTAACGTTATTATTCGCCGGTACCGAATGCCGAAAGTAAATCAGGACCGACGGGTTGGTTTATTGCGCCAGTTTCTCAGCCCGGTCAATAATAGCCGCCGGATCGCGAACCACTTCCGCTGGGTTGAGTGAAATAACCAGTCCGGCGTCTTCTTTTTCTTCAAAGCGTTCGACGCCCTCAATACCGATGGCAATCGCCAGAATAACGACATCAGCTTCGGCAATCTCATCTTCACTTAATTCATTTTCAATCCCCATGCCGCCCTGAGTTTCGACTTTGACGTCATAACCTCTTTTTTTACACTCCTGCTCAATCGCTTCCTGGGCCATATAGGTGTGGGCGACTCCGGTAATGCATGCTGCGACTCCGACAATTTTCATGAGTGACTCCTGATTTTTTATTTGGCTGTAATTTTAAATGTGGCTTAATAATTTCCTGATTTCATACGGCCAGAGTATTGGCCATCAGGTTGTAGAGTACGTTGACGTTTTCGGCCTGTTTTATTTCATTGCGGAAATCCTCTTTCATTAGCTTTCTGGCAAGCGTGGAGAAATATTTCATATGCTCATTAGGGTCGGCGGATTTACTCACCGTCAGCATGAATACGGTTTCGACTTCCTGATCGCCCCACATGATGGGCGACGCAAGAGTTGCCATACTGATGGTGGAGTAGTGAATATGGTCCGACTTGGTGTGCGGAATGGCGAAGCCATAACCCACGGCAGTGGAGAATGAGTCCTCGCGCGCCCAGATATCGTCGGTTAATTGCTCTCGATTCTCGGTGCGATGGTGCAGCCACAGATTGTCGGTCATCTTTTTGATAACTTCGTTTTTGTCGCGGGCCTGTAGTTCGCAGAGAATGAACTCCGGGGCGAGGATCGGCATTTTGCTGACCGCTTTTACGTCCGGAGAACGCAGTGCAACTTTGACATCAGCGGAGCGTTTTAACGCCACGATATCCTGCGCCACTCTCTGGCATTTAGCGAAACTCAGCTCCCGCAGCGTATGTTTAACGCCTGGAATCGAGGTGCCGCTCATGCTGAGTTCGTCAAAACCCATGCCGACGAACAGCGGCAGAAAATCTTTGCTGGCGCCCAGCTCCCCGCAGATACCTATCCACTTGCCTGCGCGATGGACTTCATCGGCGGCATACTGCATGGCGCGAAGGAATGCCGGGGCATAGTTGTCGTACACCGCCTCAACCTGGGTGTTTCCGCGGTCGGCGGCAAAAAAGTACTGCGTCAGATCGTTGCTGCCTACGCTAAAGAAATCCGCGTATTCGGCTATTTCACGAATTGCGAAGATGACGGAGGGCACTTCCAGCATCACGCCGAGCGAAATCTCATCGTTGAACGCCAATCCCTCGCTGCGCATCGCGCTTTTCACCTCCTCCAGCACTTCACGGCACCAGATAACTTCATCAACGTTAGCGATCATCGGAATCATGATTTTGGCATTGCCAAATGCCGAGGCGCTGAGGATAGCCTTGAGCTGCATGGCGAAAAGGTCGCGATAGCGCGGATAGGTGCGTACTGCCCGGAAGCCGAGAAACGGATTTTCCTCTTCACCGAGGTTCATATAGTCGACGGGTTTATCGCCGCCAATGTCAAAGGTGCGGAAGATAACTGGCTTCCCATGCGCAACCTGCATCACCTGACCGTATAGCTCCGCCAGTTCACGGTAGTCCGGTGCAGTTTCGCGGTCCATAAATGACATTTCGGTACGGAACAGCCCAATACCTTCAGCGCCGTTGTTGAACGCGGCTTCGGCTTCCGCCAGGCTAGCGATATTGGCGGCTATCTCAATGCTATGATTATCGTGGGTCACTGCCGGTTGGTGGACGTTAGCCAGCATTTGCTGCTGCATGCTCTGCTGGACGGCAATTTCATTTTGGTAATAGCGCAAGACTTTTTCATCCGGCGCGGTAATCAGAATTCCCGGATTACCGTCAATAATAATGTCATTTTCCGCATTCAGCGGCAGGGATGAAAAATCAATATCCGTCAGGGTTGGGATACCAAGCGAACGCGCGAGGATTGCGGTGTGTGATGTTTTACCGGTGGCGGATAATACCATCCCGGCAAGATACTCTTTATTGATGCCGAGGAACTGACTTGGCGTCAGGCTATTGGCCAGAATAATCGATGGCTGTGTTAATTTAAGGTTGTTTTGTGGTAATACGCCGGCGCCATAAATCGACGTGAGCAATTGACCTGTAATGTCAAGAACGTCAAGGGTCCGCTCTTTAATATATTTACTCGATGAGCGATTAAGAATTTCACAGAAATCTATGGCAGCCTTAATGACCGCATCCCAGGTGTTTTCTCCGCCAACAATCGCGGTGGAGATATGGCTCTGGAAGGTTGCGTCGGTAATTATTGATAAATGCGCTTGCAGGATATCATGCTCAACGCCTTTTTGGGTTTCCAGGGCGGTCTGTTTATCATGTTTGAGCGTTTCTAAACCCGCCAGAAAAATACGCTGCTGGTGCTCAGTGGAATATTCACCGCCCGGGTTACGCGCCAGCATTTCATCCAGTGACAGGCTCTGAATACGAACGGGTCTGGCAATGGCAACACCGCCGCTGATGCGTGAACCCTGAATAAAACTGAGCTGAGTTTCCCGCAGTGAACGCGGGAGATAGCCCGCAGGCGCTGCGGTTTCGTCCGCCTGGCTAACCTCGAAGGAGGGCAGTTTTTTGAGCAGCGCACTCAACTGCTGAGCAGCGCTTGCAGCATCTTTTCCGCTGATTGTAATTTCACAGGCGTCGTCGAATAAGGTATCGGTAGCGACAATCGAGAGGGCACTTTTACCATTACCCTGAATGCCGCTGCGAATATTATTCCAGCACACCGCAGATTGAAATGTATTGCACAGCCGTTCGATATGCCCCGCCGGTCTGGCGTGAATACCATCCTTTAGATCACATTGATACGTTATTATCTCTGACATCATTGCTCCCGATAATCGTTTAGCCAGGGCTAATTAATTTTCTCTGCAGATGTGGGTGTCTGCATTTCATGTTTTATATCCTTCATCGTTCTCAGTTAGCTTTGAATAGAAAAAAAGTGACCTTTGCTTGAATAAAAAAACCTGATTATTATTTTGTGATCGCAGTCATAAAATTAGATAATATTAACCCTTGTGATTGCTATCACACTCTTATTAATCATCGGATAGTGGTCACCCAATTGCTATTAAAGTGTCTTTCTTTCTATTTATTGGCTACCGGTTAATGGAGTACAAAATAAAACACACTCTATTTATTTTGCCGTGGTAAGTACGATGCATTTTCGTGGAATATTACTGGATTTAGACGGGACGCTGGTAAACTCGCTGGATTTTGTTGAGACCTCCTGGCGTTTATGGGCGACTAAAAAAGGGCTGGATCCGCAGGCAGTATGCCATTTTCTCCACGGTAAGCCCGCCCTGAGCACGCTGCGCCATTTTATGCCCGATGCCAGCGAACAGATCATTTACGACGAATTTCTCGCGCTGGAAGAGTTTGAAGCGCGCAATACTGACGGTATTACCGCAGTGAACGGCGCGGTTGATTTTCTCCGCCAACTGGAGCAGTTGCAGGCCCTCTGGGCTATTGTGACTTCCGGATCGCTGAAGGTGGCTTCGGCACGGATCCGACAAGCCGGTTTTCCGTTCCCGCCGGTGCTGGTGACCAGCGAAGATATTCATCACGGCAAGCCGCATCCGGAACCGTTCCTTACGGGTGCAGCCCGACTCGGTCTTTCACCCGCTAATTGCCTCGCTTTTGAAGATTCCACTGCCGGTCTGCTTTCCGCCACTCAGGCTGGATGCGTGGTGATTGAAGTGTTGACCCGTCAGTCGGTGGTTCACGATATCGATATCTGGCAAACCATTGATAACTACCTTGACCTGAGCGCAACGCGAAAGGATGAGGCGGATTTTTTCCTTAAGATTCAGAGGGAGTTTTAAATGTCATCACGAAAAACCCTGGCCAATGCCATCCGTATGCTGAGCGTTGATGCCGTGCAGCGGGCGAACTCAGGGCATCCGGGCGCCCCTATGGGAATGGCGGATATTGCCGAAGTGCTGTGGCGAGATTTTCTCAACCACAACCCGAATAACCCCGTATGGGCCAACCGCGACCGCTTCGTGCTCTCCAACGGTCACGGCTCGATGCTGATCTACAGCCTGTTGCACCTTACCGGTTACGATCTGCCAATGGATGAGCTGAAAAACTTCCGTCAGCTGCATTCGAAAACGCCGGGCCACCCGGAAGTTGGCTACACCCCAGGCGTGGAAACTACCACCGGGCCGCTGGGCCAGGGGATCGCCAACGCGGTCGGCATGGCGATTGCCGAGAAAACTCTCGCGGCACAATTTAACCGTCCGGGCCATGAAATCATTGATCACTTCACATATGCCTTTATGGGTGACGGCTGCATGATGGAAGGCATTTCACATGAAGTGTGCTCTCTTGCGGGGACGTTGAAGCTCGGTAAGCTGGTGGCGTTCTACGACGATAACGGCATCTCTATCGATGGCCACGTTGAGGGATGGTTCACCGATGATACCGCTAAACGCTTCGAGGCCTACGGCTGGCACGTGGTGCGCGGAGTCGATGGTCACGACCCTGAATCCATTCGTGCCGCGATTGATGTTGCAAAGTCGATTACCTCCATGCCGACGTTAATTATCTGCAAAACGGTGATCGGTTTTGGCTCGCCGCATAAAGCGGGTACTCATGATGTCCACGGCGCGCCGCTGGGCGAGGCCGAGGTGGCGGCGACGCGTGACGCGCTGGGCTGGCCGTATCCGCCGTTTGTCATCCCCTCTGAGATAGCCGCGCAGTGGGATGCTCGCAAATCAGGGCAGACGAAGGAGGCTGCGTGGAATGAGAAGTTTGCCGCCTACGTTCAAGCTTTCCCTGAACTGGCTGGTGAATTTACCCGCAGAATAAAGGGGCAACTGCCCGCAGAATTTGCCAGCAACGCGCAGGCGTTTATTGAAAAATTGCAGGCCAAACCGGCGAAAATTGCCAGCCGTAAAGCGTCGCAGAATGCGATTGAAGCCTTTGGTCCGCTGTTGCCGGAATTCCTCGGCGGCTCTGCGGATTTGGCTCCGTCGAATCTGACCTTGTGGTCCGGGTCTAAAGCGAGTAACGAAGAGCCCGCCGGGAACTACATTCACTACGGCGTACGCGAGTTCGGTATGACCGCCATCGCCAACGGGATTGCGCTGCACGGCGGCTTCCTGCCGTATACCTCGACCTTCCTGATGTTTGTCGAATACGCGCGCAACGCGGTGCGCATGGCGGCGCTGATGAAGCAGCGCCAGGTGATGGTTTATACCCACGATTCTATTGGTCTGGGGGAAGATGGTCCGACCCATCAACCGGTCGAACAGATTGCTTCGTTGCGCCTGACGCCGAACCTCAGCACCTGGCGGCCCTGCGATCAGGTGGAATCGGCGGTAGCGTGGAAGTATGGCGTTGAGCGGCAGGATGGCCCGACGGCGCTGATTTTCTCCCGGCAAAACCTGACCCAACAGGAACGGACCTGGCAGCAGGTGCAGGATATTGCGCGTGGCGGCTATGTCTTGAAGGATTGTGACGGGCAACCGCAGTTGATTCTTATCGCGACCGGTTCCGAAGTTGAGCTGGCGGTAGCCGCATGGCAGCAACTGATGGCTGAAGGTGTGAAGGCGCGGGTGGTCTCGATGCCGTCCACCGATGTCTTCGACAAGCAGGATGCGGCGTATCGTGAAGCGGTACTGCCTCAGGCGGTGTCTGCGCGTATCGCAGTGGAAGCGGGGATCGCGGATTACTGGTTTAAATATGTCGGGCTGAACGGCGCGATTATCGGTATGCAGAGCTACGGTGAATCCGCTCCGGCGGAACAGCTTTATCAGGAGTTCGGTATTACCGTTGAGGCGGTGTTGCAGCAGGCAAAAGCGCTGCTGGCTTAATCTTTGACGGCCCCTTATACGCGAAGGGGCCGCTTTTCATTAAGGGAGAGATAACATGTATCCCGTCGATCTTCATATGCATACCCTGGCCAGCACCCACGCCTACAGCACGGTGCATGACTATATCGCCGCCGCGGTGCGGAATCATATTCGCCTGATCGCCATCACCGACCATGGCCCGGAAATGGTTGATGCGCCGCATCCGTTCCACTTCAATAATTTGCGCGTACTGCCGCGGGTGGTTGATGGGGTGGGGATCCTGCGCGGCATTGAGGCCAATATCAAACCCGGTGGTGAGACCGACTGCAGCTACAAAATGCGCGCGTCACTGGATTTAGTGATTGCCGGATTCCACAAGCAGGTGTTTGCGCCTGCGGACATTACCACCAATACCGACGCGCTGATTGCAGTGATAGCGAGCGGGAAGGTGCATATCATCAGCCACCCCGGTAACCCGGAGTATCCGATTGATATCCCGGCGGTGGTGGCCGCGGCGAAGGAGTGTCATGTGGCACTGGAGGTCAATAACGCCTCTTTTGTCCAGTCGCGTCAAGGCAGCGAGGGGAACTGTCGCAAAATTGTCGCCGCTGTACGCGATAGCGGTGGGCTTCTCTCGTTGGGTAGCGATTCACACAGTGCGTTTTCTCTGGGGGACTTTAGCGCCTGTCAGCATCTGCTGGTGGAGGCTGATTTTCCGCCATCAAGGATCCTGAATACCTCAGTGCGTCAGGTGTTAGCGTTTCTTGAACAGCGCGGAGGGGAGAGAATTCAGGCGCTTTATACTTTGCTGGATTGAAATGGTTTGTGAATTAAACCCCCACCCCAACCCTCTCCTTTAAAAAGGGAGAGGGTGTACGCCGTGCCCGTGCGGCTTTGAGTCTGGACGATTATAGCCCGGAACAGGTGTGCAGCACCGCCTCCGGGAACACCGTCTACAGGTCAATAACGTTGCCTCTCGGCAGATTCAGCGACTTGCGCATGGCGGCGATAACCTCCGCTGGTTTAAGCAGCAGTGAATTAATGCAGACGTTCAGAATACGACAGCCGTCGAAACGTGAGGGGTTATCGATCGTAATGTCGGAGGCAATAATAGCGAGCTCTGACTCGAAAATATCTTTATCGGTAATTGGGTTCTTAAGCCCCAGCACGCCCTGGGTTTCTATTTTGATCGCAAAGTGATACTGCTTCGCCAGTTTTTCCAGCTGCTCTGCGGCCATATAGGTGTGAGCCACGCCGGTCGCGCATGCGGTCACCGCCACAATATGCAGATTACGTTCGCTGGAGAAGGGCTGGATCTCATCTCTTCCTGCACGAGTGGTCATAAGCTTGCTCCCTTATTTTTGCGCCGGTACTCGAGCGGCGTACAGTCGTTGATATCGCGAAATACCTTGCAGAAATAGTTGGTATCAGTGAAACCGCACTTCTCTGAAACCTCGTTTATTTTCAGATTGGTATTGGTTAGCAGCGCTTTCGAGCGCGAGATGCGGGCTAACTTGAGATATTCATTAAATTTCACGTCTGACTCCTTCGAAAACAGACGCGACAGATAGCCGGGAGAGATATTAAAGGTCTCGGCGACGCTCTCCCGGCTAATGTCCGTGTGGTAGTGACTATCGATATGACTCTTAATTTCGTCCAGCAGAGAGAAGGGGCCGCGCTGGTTATTCAGGCCATCGGTAATTTGATACAGCAGGTCGTTAATCAGCGCATAGACAATGTGGGCAAAGGTCTCGCCGGTATTGTCCTGCGCCCACGCCAGGGATTCGGCAAGTTCAAGCAGCCGGTCGCGAACCGTACTGCTGGAGTTTTGCAGATTATACTTCTCCACTTCTTTAAACTGCGTACCGTCCCAGTTGCTGATGCTAAAACCAACGTCCTGCTTCCAGAAAACCACCGACATGCAGATAACCGGGCTTTCCCACTGCGGCGAATTCCAGCTGTTGGCGGGAATATAGGTGATGGTGCCGACCGGACGTTCATATTTAACGATTCGGTCCACGCCTTTCGGCAGCAGCATGCTGAGCGCACCCTTTACCGTCAGCTCGATGCGCGGTACGTGCAGATGATAGGCCATCGCCGGGGCCTGTGCGTTGCCGTTGGCCACCAGTAAGCCTTCGTTTATCGAGCCCTGGGCGCTGAATTCACTGAGGATCGATTGAATAAAAGTCGCCATATTATGCCCGTGGTTTGATAACGGTTTTCAGGACCTTCACCGCAACGGCGGTGGCGATGGTTCCGGCTATCACCGAGACGATATAACCAAAATGGTTACTGACCACCGGTAATACAATTAGCCCGCCCCAGGGCGCGGCGTTAGTTGCGCCAAACCATAAAGAAAGGATCGCTGCGACCGCGCTACCGAACATAATCGCTGGGATCACTCGTACCGGATCCGCCGCCGCAAACGGAATAGCCCCCTCCGTAATCCCCATAAAGCCCATAATCACGGCAGGTTTTCCGGCTTCCCGCTCAACATCATTAAAGATGTCTTTAAACAGAAAGGTCGCCAGCGCCAGCCCCAGCGGCGGCGTACAGTCGGCGGCGGCAACCGCCGCCATCAGCTGCGGATTCGTTGAGATCAGCGCAACGGCAAAGAAAAAGGCGGTTTTGTTCATTGGCCCGCCCATGTCGACGGCGATCATGCAGCCAAGAATAGTACCGAGGATAATAAACGACGCGCCCTGCATATTGCCAAGCCAGACGCTAAGCCACTTCATCACTCCGGCAATCGGATCGCCAATAATGTAATACACCGCCATACCGGTGAGGAATGTCCCGATCAGCGGAATAATAAATATCGGTAATACCATGCGCAGAAAATGGGGGATCCTGAGTCGGGCGATCAGGTTCAGCAGGACATAGACTACCAGCCCGGCAATAATCCCTGAGAGCATGCCGCCTAAAAATCCAGCGCCCATTTGATACGCCATTAACCCGCCGATGGCACCCGGCGCGATGCCCGGTTTATCGACCATCGAATAAGCGATAAACCCTGACAGGATGGGAATAAACAGGGTTAAACCCGCCATACCGATTTGCGACATGGCCTTCAGAAAGCCGTGGTCCGGTACTGCCGCTTCTCCGTTGAACATTACCGCCAGCGCCAGCAACACGCCTCCGGCCACCACGAATGGGATCATGTACGACACGCCGGTCATGAAATGCCGCTTGGTATTTTTTAATAGTTTTAACATGTCAGCCTCATAACGTTTGGTGATCAGAAGGCCAGAGTTCTGGATATCAGGTTGTAAAGCGCTTTCGGGCTTTTTGCCGCTTTAATTCGGCTGACAAATTCATCATTCATCAGCATGCGCGCCAGGGTGGAGAAGTACTTCATATGCTCATTATCCTGCGCGGAATTGCTGATCGTCAGCATAAACAGGGTATCTACCATCACGCCGCCCCAGGCTATCGGTTGCTTAAGCGTTGCGACGCTAATAGCAGAGTCGTGGATGTAGTCCGTTTGGGCGTGGGGGATGGCAAACCCCGAGCCGACAACGGTAGGAAAAGGCACTTCCCGGGCCCAGATGTCGTCACATAGTCTGTCCCGTTCATCGGTACGCTCACGCAGCCACAGGTTATCGACCATCATTTTGATCGCTTCGTTTTTATCGGCGGCGTCAATATTCCACAGGATCATCTCCGGTGACAGAAGCGGTTTTTTCGCCACTCCGCCGCCCGAGCTTTGCAGTATGGCTTTGACCTGGTCTGCGCGTTGGCTCGCGAGCAGGGTTTGCGTGAGCGTCTGGCAATCGGCAACGTTAAGCTTTCTGAGCGCATTTTTAATCCCTGGGATTGCGGCGCAGTTCATACTCAATTCATCAAAACCGATGCCGATGAGCAGGGGGAGAATGGGGGCGTCGGCGGCTAGTTCGCCGCAAAGCCCGATCGGTTTACCGGCGCGATGAGCTTCGCTGACCGCAAACTGCAGGGCGCGTAAAAACGGCGGCGCGTAGCTGTCGTAGAGGCTCTTTACCTGAGTATTTCCCCGGTCGGCGGCGAAAAAGTACTGCGTCAGGTCGTTACTGCCAACACTGAAAAAATCGGCGTGTTCAGCCATTTCCGCCATTGCGAACAGCACCGAGGGAACTTCCAGCATGATACCGAGCGCGATCGCTTCATCGAATGCCAGCCCTTCACCGCGCATCTCCTGTTTGACCGACTCCAGTACCTCCCGGCACCAGATAAGTTCTTCAACTCGCGTAATCATCGGCAACATGATTTTGGCCTGACCTGCCGCCGATGCGATAAGAATCGCCTTCAACTGGGCAACGAAAAGGTCGCGATAGTGCGGATAGGTACGCACTGCCCGGAAGCCGAGAAACGGGTTCTTTTCTTTGTCGCTGCTAAGGTATTCGACGGGCTTATCACCGCCGATGTCAAAGGTGCGAAAGATAACCGTTTTACCCGCAGCCAGAATCACCACCTGTGTGTAAAGGTCGGCCAACTCCTTGCTGGTGGGGGGCGTATCGCGGCCCATAAAGGTTATCTCAGTGCGAAACAGCCCGATGCTTTGTGCGCCATTATCAAAGGCGGCCTGTGCTTCGGCGAGGCTGGCAATGTTCGCAGCGATCTCAATGCGCTGCCCGTCGCTGGTCTGTGCCGGCGTTGAAGCGTTTGCTCGTAACAACTGCTGCATGGCCTGCTGTACGGCAATTTCCTGACGGTAATAGCGCAGCATCTTCTCATCCGGATGGGTAATCAGAATTCCGGGCTCGCCATCAATAATTATCTGCCGCTCAGGCTCAAGCGTGAGCGACGACATATCGATATCAGTCAGGGTTGGAATACTCAATGCTCGCGCCAGGATCGCCGTGTGCGATGTTTTTCCCGTGGACGATAGCACCAGACCGACGATCTGGTTTCTGTCGAGAGCCAGAAACTGGCTGGGTGTCAGGTGGTTGGCGAACACAATCGCCGGTTCTTTGAGCGTAAGCGGCGAGTGTGCCAGCGCCTGTTCGCCATACAGCGTGCAAATAAGCTGCGTGGCGATGTCGAGGATATCCAGCGTTCGCTCCTGAATATAATGGCTGGATGAGCGCTCAAGCATGTGGCAAAAATCGAGAGCGGCCTGGGCGATGGCGGACCAGGCATTGATATTGTTATTAAGATAACCGATCGCCTTATCCCGAAAGGTCATGTCGGTAATTAGCGAGAGATGGGCTTCGATAAGCTCGCGTTCAACGCTGTGGGTTTGTCCAAGGGCCGTCTCTTTTTCTGCGCGCAAAGTGTCTAAACCAGCGATAAGTCGGGCCATTTCATCTTCAAGGCGATCAATGTGGCCCGGATTTCGCGCGATGATGTCGGCGAAAGTGAGGCTTTGCACTACCCGTGGTTTGGCGATCGCCGCGCCTTTATTTATGCGGGTTCCCTGAATAACCTGCGGGTTCAGCTCCCGCAGGCAGCGGGGCAGATAGCCCTGGCTGGTCACTGGTTCAGATGCAAGGCTAAATGTCGGCAGGTCGCAAAGCAGAGCGTGAAGCTGTGCGGCGGCGTTCTGTTCATCATTGCCGCTCAGTGAGATACGACATTCGTCATTTAACAGCGTGTCGGTAGCTATCAGCGAAAGGGCGCTTTTCGCGTTGGCCTGCAGGCCGGTGCGGGTGTTCTCCCAGTCGATAGTGGCCTGGAATAAATGACATAATCGCGCGATGTATCCAGCAGGCCTGGCGTGTATACCTTCACTTAGCTCGCATATATAAGTTAGGACCACCGCCATTTCGACTCCTGAGCGCTTTCGTGCACGACAATGAACTGCTGGATCCCGCTATCTTTCCCTGTTCGTGCTGGCGATGACATAGTAAAAAAGTCACCTTTACTTAAAAATAGTAACCTGATTGTGATTTTGTGACTTTTGTCATATTTATAGCGGATGAATCCTCGGCTTATTTCTTTGATTTACGTTGCTTTTTTGTTTCTGAGTTTTACGATGAGTTTGAGATGTGGGTCACAAATTTTAAGCGGAAGGATGGATTAATTAGTGCGAATTCTACTTATAGAAAACGACTTCACGGCGTTGCTCGTGGCAGGTATTTTTTTTCATTGGGGAAAGCCAAATATTCGGGGTGGATATCCTAAGACTTCTGGCAGCATTAATTATGCTGGGCGGGAGGGCCAGCATTTTGGGTAATTTCAGGAAAGATAAACATTCGCGGCGGTCGGACCACACAGTCCGTTTACTCGACGAAACTCTACGCGAATACCGGGACGGATTGTGGTTGACTCACCGGGGGATAATGCGGAAATATGAACCTGAACGTCTTTACGACCATCGGAGGGGATTATCAGACCTTTGCCTGTTTTACTATCAAATGTTTTGACAATACCTGTCATTTTTTGGAACAAAGAAATACCTTTTAAATATGCAAGCCGGGACGGCTATACAGTAAGTAAACGGGATGTCTATTTAAATCGAAATAAAACCCGCATGCTTGCGGGCTTTACCGCAGCCCAAAAAATTTAAACGCGTTATCAGCGCTGGCTGATTATTGTTCAATCATGCGAAGCAATCGGCATCTGGTAAGGGATAGGTTATGCGGCGGTTCTGGATGAAGACTGGAAGAGCTTATGGCAATAGGGGCAAATGAGCTGAGCACCTTTTTGTACTCGGCTAAAACTGTGCTCTGAATCCTGGGAGCAATTAGGACAGGAGCATTTTACGAGATAATTACGGCGAGTTTTAGCATCTTTGCGTTCTGACATATGATATTTCCTGATTGAAGGGCTTACGACCATACAGTACTTTGCTGTAAATAGCTCTTTCTGATTACCCTGTGGTGGAAATAGTTGCTATTAGCCTGGTGTTAAAAGCAGGCATATTGAAGTATTCACCATACTGGCTCGTATAGAGCCAGCATCTGAATTTGTTTGAATTCATTATCTCTGCGTTTCCGCTTCGATGAATTTCACCACCGAATCCTGGTCACAGGAGGGGATTACCTGCGTTGCTAGCTTTTTGGCTTCCGGAATCGCATTTTGCGGAACGTAGCATCGATCGGCGCTGGCAAGCATCGGCAGATCGTTATAGTTATCGCCAAAAGCCACCACTTCATCAACGCCCAGATGCTGTTTGAGATGGTGAATTGCCGAGTGCTTAGATGTTGAATCGGTAAGAATATTCATAAAATAAACATCGCCCTGCGCGTGATACAGGTCACGATTTAACAGGCAGTGAATATCATGAATGGTATTGACCGACTTTTGCAGCGGCGTCAGTCTGTCGTACTCATCGTAGGCGACAAAATACAACGGTAGGTATTCTGGTGGTAGCGCTGAGAAGTGCTCAATTTTAAAAATATTGTCTTTTAAAAAGGGTGCTTTGCTCTTAATAAAATGCTGACTTAGGGCATGGCTTTTTGCGGTATAAAAAAGCGCATATTCGCTACCGTTGATGCAGTACAGGAAGCCGTCATTATTGAACTCATTCAGCTTTTCCGCTATCTGTTCAATAAGTCGTTGCGGCAGGACGGAGGCTTGAATAATGGTGTTGGTCTGCATATCAAAGGTTAACAGACCGTCGCTGAATACGCCCGGGCAGGAAAACTTAGCATCGCCCAACAGCATTTTGACTGAGCTTAACGTTCTGCCGGTGGCGCAAGTAAACAGAACGCCATTTTTAGCGAAGTTGCCAATGGCTTCGCGGGTATAGGCGGAAAGTTTTCCTTCTTTGTTTAGCAGGGTACCGTCAAGATCGCTGATATAAAGGGTTTTCTTTATTTTAGTCATCGGCATATACCGTCATTGAAAACTGATAGAATTTGGGATTCATGGTGGAGAAACTCTTCAATTGCTGAGTTTATCACTTAAGCTGGTTAAAACCTCTCCCCATGTCAGTGAATCGCTATCGTTAACCGGTATATCAAAGAGTTAGCGCACAGTTAGCAGGCAGGTAAGATGCTCTCATCACCGCGTTGCCGTTTCCTGCCAGCGTCATGTATTGTATGATACGTATAGGGCATATTTTTAACATGACGGGAAATCTATGGACACCGGACTCTATATTAAAGAGAACTTTCGCTTCAATGATGATGCCGGACCATCAATGTACTCTCAGATCGCCTCTTTTATCCGGCATCAGATTCGACTTGGCGTGTTCCGGGTGAATGACAAAATGGTGACTGAAAACGAACTATGTGACATCCTGAAAATCAGCCGAACCACTGTCAGGCTGGCAATGAATGAGCTGCTGGATGAGGGGCTTATCGTTCGTCAGCGCGGGAAAGGTTCATTTATTGCCGACAAGAAAATTAACCGCAAATTAAACTCGCTGTATAACTTTACCGACAGCATGCGCGAGCAGGGAATTAAACCCCGCTCGGTGGTGTTGCAATCCGCCATTGTTGAAGCCGATGAGGTTGTCGCCAACAAATTAAATCTTCCGGAAGGCCAGAGAAAAGTCTTTTTGCTTAGGCGTGTTCGCTACGGCGACGATACGCCTCTACTGCTTGAAACAACGGCGATTCCTTATAATCTTTGTCAGGGTATAGAGCAGCATGATTTTGAAGTGGGCTCACTCTATGACGTGCTGAAAAACCAGTATGGCCTGAATATCGCCCATGCGACGGAAAATATTGATGCCATCATCATTAATAAACCGGCGGCGCACCATCTACAGTGCCACGATAAAGTGATGGCGGGATATCAGATAGAACGTATTTCCTTCCTCGAAACGGGGTTTGTCTTTGAATACACCACATCGGTAACCCGGGCCGATAAATGCAGCTTCAGGATCGATCTTTTCAATGCTAATCAGAATGCGGGCAAGTCGCGAATCGATTTTTCCCGTCAGCTAAAACGCTAGGGCCGCTCCGGCCCTTTCTTTTTCTCTGCCAATTATCTCCGTCATACATTCTGCGCTAACTTGCGGCGTGCTTCCATTTTTCACCTTTTCTCTCGCGCGCGTTGCAAAAATTCGATCTGGATCAACTCATAGCCGGCATCATATATTGCATGATATGTATCATACAAATGATACAAAATGCCACTTAAAAGGAACTATGCTATGAAACCGAATAAAAAAGCCGCAGATATGACCCCCGCAGAACTGGGCCAGTACATTGACCAGTCGGTGCTGAAACCTGAGTTTACCCTGCAAGAAGTCCGCAAATACATTCAGGAAGGGATTGATTACAAATGCAAAACGGTCTGCATCAACCCTGCTTATCTGGACGTTGCCCGTGAGTTGTGTAAAGGCACGGGAACAGGCATCTGCGTGGTCTGCGATTTCCCATTTGGCAACTCGTCTACTGCTTCAAAAGCCGCGCAGGCCGACATTATCTGTCAGCAGGGTGATGTAGAAGACCTGGATATTGTCGCTAACTACGGCTTTATCCGCAGCGGTATGTGGGAAGAGTTTGAAAAGGATATTCGTGCGGTTGTAGACGTTGCCCACCGCTACGGCTCGCTGGTTAAAGTGATTTTTGAAACAGATGCGCTCACTGCCGAGCAGGTGGCAAAAGCAACCGAATATGCCTGCCGCGCTGGTGTTGATTTTGTGAAAACCTCAACCGGCTTCTATACCGGCGGGGAAAGCAAAGGGGCAACGCCTGAAATTATTGCCGTCATGATGAAGGCAGCAGAAGGTCGCTGCAAGGTCAAAGGCTCTGGTTGCATTCGCACCCGCGAACACTTCCTGCAACTGATTGATATGGGCATCGACCGGATGGGGATTGGCTACCGTTCCACTCCGGAAGTGCTGGGCCTGAGCGCTCAGAGCAGCAGCGTCGATTCAAAAAGTTCTTACTAATTGCCCGCCTGGGATGCCGTTGGCAATCCCGGGCCTGTTTGTATATAGAAAATTCCCCGCTAGTGAGCTGTCCCCAAAAATTGGATATCTAATGGGCACACTGTTCGCCTGTCGATTATCGTTCACTACATTCAGCGGAACGTACCAGTTTCATCTGTAGCGATCTCGGATAAAGATGTTTTCGAGGTGTAAAAGAGTGCATTTATTCCCTTTTTTTTTGTGATTCAAATCACCATTTGAAATTGAATTGTTATTTATCAATCAGTTAGTGATGTTATCCTTTGATTGGTGGAGAACAATTTTCTCCATTTTTGCCTTATTAGAGGGAAAATAGGTAAGATTTTCTTCCCCGCCTAATATACATTTTAACTGTGGTTGAAGGATAACAATCATGATGTTCACAACCCAATGGCTATTTATTTTTAGCCATTAAGCGGAGTTTTGGCTGCTGTTTTATTCGCCAGCTTCGGAAGCAGCGTAAATATAGCTCACGATATTTTATGACTAATAATAGTTTGAGTGTACCCTATGAAAACAAGAACTAAAGATATTGCTACCCTGGCAGTTCATGCAGGAAGCCAGTCCGACCCGGTAAACAATGCCATATTTACACCAATAGTTACGGCTAGCTCATTTATACAACCCAACCTTCACGAAGGTGGTGATTTTTGTTATTCCCGTGTTTCTAACCCAACGCGTAAAGCTTATGAATCTGCCCTTGCTGAACTGGAAGGGGGGATTTATGCCACCGCTACGGCATCGGGAATGGCCGCCACGAATATTGTGATGGAACTATTGCCAAAAGATGCCCATATTATCGCCATGAAAGGTGTCTATGGAGGAACGTGGCGGCTGTTTGAAAAGTTAAAAACGCTCACCACCGGGGCGACAATTTCCTATATTGATCTTAATGATGAAGAAAGTCTAATTGATAGTATCCAGGAGAATACGGCCTTAATCTGGATTGAAACGCCGACCAACCCATTGCTGGAGCTGGTCGATATTGCAAAGGTTTGTCGTATTGCTAAAGAACACGCCATTATGACCTGCGTGGATAATACTTTCGCCAGCGCCTGGAATCATAAGCCGCTTGAAATGGGCGCGGATATGGTGATGCTCTCGACCAGTAAATATGTTGGCGGACATTCTGATTTAATTGGCGGCGCAGTCATCACCAATAGTGAAGCATTAGCTTCACGCCTCGACTTTATCAAAACCACCATTGGTTCTATTGCTTCACCCTTTGATGCCTATCTTGCCCTGCGTGGCATGAAAACGCTGGATCTACGCATGGAACGCCAGTGCAGCAACGCGCTGCGCGTGGCGGAATATCTGGAGAACCATCCAGCGATCGCCAGCGTCTATTATCCTGGTTTGCCGTCGCATCCTCAGCATCAGCTGTGCAAGGCGCAAATGCGCTCAGGCGGCGCGGTGGTGACCGCAACGTTGAAAGGCGACCTCCAGAGTCTGAAGCGCTTTATCGGCGGGTTGCACTATTTTGTGTTGGCGGAATCGCTGGGCGGGGTGGAGAGCATGATTAACCATTCGGCCTCCATGTCCCACGGTTCGATGTCAAAAGAAGAGCGAGAAGCTATTGGGGTTTATGACACCACGCTGCGTTTTTCCGTCGGCATTGAACATATCGATGATCTGCTACAGGACCTGGACATTGCCTTCGCCGCTATGGACCTCACACAGGATAACCATCATGCATGATTATGGCATCTGGACGATTATTACCCCGCTGGTTACTATTATTCTGGCGATCCTGACCCGCCAGGTCATCCTCTCTCTGCTGACCGGTATTTTTGTCGGCTACGCGGTGATTAACCACAGTATTATCCAGGGGGTTGGCGGCACCCTGAACGGAATTATCGAAACATTCGCTTCCGCCGGTAATGCGCGAACGATTATTTTTATGGTGATGATCGGCGGTATTATGCGCCTGATTGTGGTCACCGGCGGCGTGCGTAAGCTGGTGCAGTTTCTCTCGGAGAAAAATGATTTTGTCACTAATAAAAAGTCGGTGCAGCTGCTGGCGATGGTGGTGACATCATTAATCTTTATTGAGAGTTCAATAAACCAGCTGATCGCCGGTGCATCCACAAAAAATCTTGCCCGGCGCTACAAAGTCTCGCCGGAAAAGATGTCCTATATTATCCAGACTTCCTGCGTTTCCGTCTGCTCATCGGTGATGATCAACGGCTGGGGGGCGGCGATGATGGGGGTTATCGGCGTACAGATTGCACAGGGTTATTTGACCGGTGAACCTTTTGAAGTATTGGCCAGCTCGATGGTCTGGAACACCATGGCCTGGTTTTCATTAGCCTCAGTGCTTTTTTACATCCTCTCTGGCTGTAGCTGGGGACCGATGAAAAAGGCTGAGATAAAATTTGAAACCGCATTAACGGAAATAGAGCAAGAGCATGGCGAAGAAGATGTGGACCCGGTTATTGATCACCCAGCATGTAATTCAATGCTTAACTTCTTTATTCCGATTCTATCCACAGTATTAATGGTGCCAGTGGTGCTGTATATCACCGGCGATGGACAGTTTTCCAAAGGCAGTGGTTCCATGTCGGTCTATTCCGGCGTGATGTTCGGTACCGTGGTTTCTTTTATCTGGTTCAGAGTGCGCGGTATTCTCAACGTTGAGAACTTTTTCAAAGAGCTGTATATCGGCTATGCCAGCATGGTCAAAATTAGCTCAATTATGATTCTGGCCTTCCTGATGGGGCATATTTCGGCGGAACTGAATACCGGGCAGTATATTGCCTCGATTACCTCCGGCGTTATTCCATCCGGTTTCTCGATTGGCTTTATCTTCCTGATTGCAGCGGTGATGTCGCTGGCGACGGGCACCTCCTGGGGAACCTTCGCTATTATGATCCCGATTGGCGTTCAACTGGGCGTGTCATTAGGTATTGACCCGCATTTTATGATCGGTGCGGCTATTTCCGGTTCAATTTTTGGCGACATGACTTCACCTATCTCCAGTGACGCTATCGTCGCATCGATGGCGACCAACTGCGACCATATTGAACATATCCGCACCCAGATGCCTTATGCGCTGGTGACGGGAAGTCTGGCGCTAATTGTCTATTTAATTGTTGGGTTCACCCTCTAACGCTAAACATGATTTAAGGATTGACGATGACTAAGATTATTACGACTGAACAGGCTCCGGAAGCGATTGGCCCTTATATTCAGGGGGCGCGAACCGGTAATTTCATTTTTACTTCGGGCCAGTTGCCGATTAATCCGCAAACCGGAAATATTCCGGAGTGCGCTGAAGGTCAAACCCGCCAGAGCCTGGAGAATGTTCAGGCGATTATCGAAGCCGGTGGGCTTACGGTTGGTAATATTTGCAAGGTCACTATTTTTGTCAAAGACCTGAACGAGTTTGCCGCGATTAATAATGCCTATGCTGAATTTTTTACTCAGCGCAATGCCTCTTTCCCGGCGCGCTCTTGCGTGGAAGTCGCCCGGTTGCCAAAAGACGTCAAAGTGGAAATTGAAGCCGTGGCCTCGCAGAGCTAATCGAGCATCAATAAGACTCTACGGCGGCTGATGGCCGCCGTTTTTTTGAGAAAGGATAGTGTCTATGTCCATAAAAGAGTTTTTGAATACGTTACCGCGCGTAGAGTTGGTCGGTGGCGTTACGCCTGTTCAGCATCTGAAGCGGCTGTCGGAATATTTACAGCGCGATATCTATATTAAACGCGATGATGTTTCACATCTTGGTATGGGCGGCAATAAGCTCAGAAAGCTGGAGTTTCTGGCGGCCGATGCCCTCAGTAAAGGCTGCGATACACTGGTGACTGCCGGGGCGATTCAGTCCAACCATGTACGTCAGACCGCCGCCGTGGCCGCACATTTAGGACTGAAATGCGCAGCGTTGCTGGAAAATCCAATTCAAACCACAGAATCCAACTATCTCTACAACGGTAACCATCTGTTGTTTAGTCTGATGGGCTGCCAGATTGAAATGGTTGATGAGCTTAATGACCCGGATGCGCAGTTGCAGGCGCTTAGCGACCAGCTTTCGGCAAAAGGTGCGAAACCCTATATTGTCCCCGTTGGCGGCTCGAATGCGCTGGGTTCATTGGGCTACGTTGATTGCGCTTTAGAAATCGCTGAACAGTGCGACCAGATGAGCCTCAATGTTCAGTCCGTCGTGGTGCCATCAGGGAGCGCGGGGACGCATGCCGGATTGGCGGTGGGGTTTGCTTACTGCCAACCTGATATGAAGGTCATAGGGGTAACTGTTTCTCGCCAGGTCGGCGATCAACAGCCTAAGGTTGAGAAGCTGCAGCGCGAATTATCCGCTATGTTGAAGGTCGAATCACTGTCGCCGTTGGCGCTATGGGATGACTACTTCGCGCCGCGTTACGGGATGCCGAACACTGAAGGGATGCACGCGGTGGAGTTGCTGGCGCGGCTGGAAGGGATCATGTTAGATCCGGTTTATACCGGCAAGGCAATGGCTGGCTTGATTGATGGCGTGAAAAGGTCGCGGTTCGTCGGTAACGGTCCGGTGATGTTTATTCATACCGGTGGTGCTCCGGCGCTGTTTGCCTATTATCCTCACGTTTAGTTTACAGCTTTAAACATGAGTTCGAACCACCCTGATGCCAGCGGGCAAGGGTGGTTTTTTTATGCGTAATCGCAGGGAGATAAAGCGAGAGTGGGCATTTTTGCCGGGCTGCGGTTGACACCTTGCCCGGACGATAGGTTAGTCTCGAGTAGACAGCTTAATAACGTTTATGCGCCATGATTTCGATGATTTGCCGGTCGGTATGCTGCATGGCGCGTCCGGCTATATCACAAAGGTTGCGGATGGAATTTTCCACGTCGCGCTCAACAATTCCGTCATTCCCCGAGACCACCGAGTTATCCAGCGCCAGCAAAATGGCTTTCCAGGCAGAAGAGATACTGGTCGATACTTTCATTGAACAACTGCTGGAAGCGCCATCGCAAATCATGCCGCTGACGTCGCCAATCATGTTATTCACTGCCATGGCGATATTGTCAAAGCTGCCGTCCATTAACCAGATAATCCCCGCCGCAGCGCCCATCCCGGCGGTGGTGGTCGCGCACAGCGCCGATAGCCTCGGGAGTTTGCAATGGATATAGATAGCCACCAGATGTGAAAGCGCCAGCGCGCGGGCCAACTGCTGCTGGCTGGCATTGAGACGTTCGGCAACCACCACCACCGGCATGGTGGCGGTGATCCCCTGGTTGCCGGAGCCGGAATTTGTCATTGCTGGTAGCGTCGCGCCGCCCATTCTGGCATCTGACGCGGCGCTAGTTCGGTAGAGGATCTCGGTAAAAATGTCGTCGGAAACGAGCCCCTTATCGACCTGGCGTTTGAGCGTTGGGCCGATGTGCAGGCCCCAGTCTTTAGACAGGCCTTTCTTCGACAGGGCGTTGTTCATTGAGCCGGCGTCGAGAATAAAGTCGAGCTCTTCACAAGGAACGACGCTCACGAAGTCATAAATGTCGCGCAGTGAACTGTGGGCGAGCCGTTCCAGCGGATTAATGATGTCGTCACTGACCCGGCTTTCATCTTTGATAAACAAAGGCTGACCCATTTTTTCAATCGAAATTACGTTGGTGTGGTCGCCAACAATGGTGACCGTGGTGTGCTGATCCCCGGCGTAGACTCTGGCGCGAACGTAGAGTATTTCATCACAGGGATCCTGTAATACCACGCGCACGGCTCCGACTTCTAACAACGCTCTGGCGGCATCAATTTCCCGTTGGGTGGTTTTTTTCAGCACTTCGAGCTTTGCCTGAGGATCGCCGGCGATAGCGCCCAGGGCGGCCGCGATGGGCAGGCCGGTCATTCCGGTACCCGGGATAGTCACGCCCATACCGTTTTTCATTAAATTCGGTGATACCGCAACTTCAATACGCACAATCGCGCCGGACAGCTGCTGCGCCGCGACGGCACAGGCGAGGGCGACCGAGACCGGTTCGGTGCATCCTAAAGCGGGTTTAACTTCCTGTTTCAGAGCATTAATGAAGATATTCCATTTAACGCGGCTTTCCCGGTGTGACATGACTGAGCCTCTGGGTCGGTACAGAAAATTCCGTCGAGCAATGGCGTGATTTCTCGACGTTGATGTGCGCCTGTGGGGCG
The DNA here is from genome assembly GCF_027492335.1 of Klebsiella sp. Lineage (NCBI taxonomy): Bacteria > Pseudomonadati > Pseudomonadota > Gammaproteobacteria > Enterobacterales > Enterobacteriaceae > Klebsiella > Klebsiella sp. The sequence goes on from NZ_JAPUEW010000042.1 coordinate 75,956, forward strand.
CGTTTGTCAATGCGACCGGCAGGAACGATAGTGGGAATATTAGCGCACTCGGCAGAGAAAAAAGTTGCTAGTTAAGTCTGTAAAACAGAGCATTCGGAGGAAATTTTTCTTCTTATTGGCGAACAATAGAAGTTTTTTTACCGTGTCCGATCCGGCGATAGGGGGAGATAAATAAAACCGGCAGGGCTGCCGGTTTTGCAATTAGATTTTGCAGGCGTCGCCGCAGTCGTCATCGGCAACGATTGCCTGGGCTTTTTTGTCAGCATCTTCAAGACGTTCAGCGTTACGCTCTTGCGCTTCTTCCAGGCCGCTAAAAACCAGGTTGTCGAGATCAATTTCCATGAGTTACCCATTTAAGTTCAGTTTTGACCGTAAGCAAGTATAGGTAAATCGGTCAGCGGATGCACCCGGCGTGAGCGTGGACAGCACATACCGGTAAGCGCTGGCGCTATTTGATGCAGTTTAAACGGATAAAAATAGCTGGACGATCGCCAATGATAATTGATAACCAGATATCAATTACTAGAACACAATACCCTAAATAATTCGAGTTGCAGGACAAGGCACTCGTGCCTTGAACAGCACATGCAGCTTGAAGTATGACGGGGATATTTATTAAACGAAACGACAACGAATGTTGGTTTAAACATTGACTTGCGGGGATTATGTTAATATTGCTGCGGTTATGGATGTATCTATGGATCTTAGTCAATGGTATCGACAACAGCAGTAGCCGCCATCAAAGAATGGCGGAAAAATAATAAAGTCATTTGTCATTTTAAACTCAAATATAAAAAGGTATTACGTAAATGCAGAGAGATACCTTTAACCGGAGGTAAATACAAGGAATATCAGGCTCTATGTGAAAAATACGCTTGTTCTAAATTAACCGGTGCAACGAAGGGGCTGGTTAGCTTTGAGGATAAACCCTTTAAAGCTTATCTAAACAAGAAAATGTCAAAAAGGGCGAAGCTCGACATCGCTTATGGCGCTTTGAATTTTATAGAGAAAACCTTCCACCCTGAGGTATTGCCGCAGCTGTATGATGTGGCGGCGTTTGGTCGTTCGATGATTGCCATTCCCCTGAAAAACGGCTCCAGTATTGAAGTGAAGCTGCTGGCGTCGCCTTTTCAGGAAGAAGGGGAACTGATGCTATTAATGTTCCTGGACGATAAACGCGTTTACAGCATCTGTTTTTCCTGTACCGAAGATGGCCGTGCCTATATCGGCGGTATTCAGGGAGGGAAAGATATTGATAATGAAGAGGTCAAAGTACTGACCAAAGAACTTTATGGTACTCGACCGAAAAATTTAATTATCACTCTGCTGTATGGTTTTTTAGCACATTATAATATCAACGACATTTATGCTATCGACAGCCATTACCATGTTAAGTGTGACAGAGTAAAAACCAGCTATTCTGAGCTGTGGCTGGAAATAGGCGGCGTGAAGCATCATCGCGGCTGGTATAAATTACCGCCGACTGAGATAAAGAAAAGCCTGGAAGAGGTTAAGAGCAAGCATCGTAGTCAGTTTATCAAGCGAGAAGGCTTGAAAGAGCTGGCGCAGCTGGATCTTGCCACTTCACTACGCGAGATTGGCGTGAGTCAGCACGCGAGTTAAACGTTGAGGCTCAATTGCCGGCCAGCAGGGGGCTGCTGGTCGGCAAGTCTTTCATCATCGCCGTCTCCTCTTCATTTCGATACCCCCTCATAGCGCTTAAAACGGTTTTGACTATCAACTTACTTTTATAAATTAAAAAATTTTAAACATTTCATGCTGTATAATTTTACATAACATTTACAAATGCATATGATTTATTACGTTCTTCGCTCTGGTCTTGAGCGTCCAACCAACATGATATGCGGTCCGTGCTTTTATCATCTTGATAACGCACTGTTTAAAATAAATGTTTTGGTTTTTTCGACTGACGTCGTATGGGATGAAATATGGACGAACGACAAGGTAGCGGGAGAGGGATTTTCTTCACCATCTACCGGTTACTCTTTGTACTCCTAAGCTTTGGCATAGGGCTCTTTTTCACTATCTGGGGCGGCAAACTCCTCTCTCTTGGCGGTAGCGCCTGGTATCTGCTAGCTGGTGTGGCTTATCTGCTTATCGCCATCGGCTTTATCACTCGCAGTAAATATGTTCTCCCTTTCGCTATTCTGACTTTCCTGTTAACCCTGTGCTGGGCACTGTATGAAGTGCAGTTCAGCTACTGGGGCCTGATCCCGCGGCTGGTGGTTCCGGCGCTAATGCTGATGCTGGCGCTGTGGCTAGCGACCACGCTGCCGGTGAAACGCGCTCGGGTGCGCTACGCCAACTGGAGCGCGTCGGCGATTTTCCTCATACTGCTGGCGACGCTGGTATCGGCGTTTTACCCGCATGGTGGCATTCATAACGGCGTGGTAAAAGCGAGTAATGACAAAACGCCAACGCTGGCGTCGAAAAGCGATAACTGGGAATTCTTTGGTCGCGATGCGTCCGGTACCCGCTTCGCGCCGTACGATGACATCACCCCAGAGAACGTTAAAAACCTGAAGGTGGCCTGGACATACCACACCGGACGACGTCTTACCGGTGCCGGGATTGGCGTCGATGAAAATACTCCGCTGCAAATTGGCGACACGCTGTACTCTTGCACGCCGCTAAACGTTGTCACCGCACTGGATGCGGATACTGGCAAACCGCGCTGGCGTTTTGACCCACAGGCGCAGACCGCCGAACACGTGACCTGCCGCGGTGTGGGTTATTACGATGTGCAGAGCGACGATTCGCTGAGCGCGGAAGAGAAGGCCAGCCCGGCGTTACAGCAGTGCCCGCAGCGTATTCTGATCTCTACCGTTGATGCACGCCTGATCGCGCTGAACGCCAAAACCGGCGAATTGTGCGATGACTTTGGCGACCACGGCAGCGTTGATCTGAAACAGGGCATGGACAATACCGAAAACAGCAAACGCTACCACCCGACCTCAACGCCGGTGATCATGGGGCACATTGCGGTGCTTGGCGGTTGGGTGCGCGATATTGTGCACGGCGAGCCGTCTGGCGTGGTGCGCGCGTTTGACGTGCGTACCGGTAAAGTAGTCTGGGCCTGGGACGTGGGCCAGCCGGAAAACATTACCGACCCGGAAAAAGGTCGTGTCTACACCCTCGAAACGCCGAACGTCTGGACGGTGCCGGGTTTTGATAAAGAGCTGAACCTGATTTATCTACCAACCGGTAACGGTCCGCCGGATTACTGGGGCGGCGATCGCAACGAGGCTAAAGAGAAATACGGCTCATCCGTCGTGGCGGTAGATGCCAGCACCGGGGAGACAAAGTGGGTCTTCCAGACCGTGCATCACGATATCTGGGACTATGACCTGCCATCGCAGCCGGTGCTGTTCCATATGAAAAACGACAAGGGCGAAGAGATTCCGGTTCTGATCCAGACCACCAAAACCGGGCAGATTTACGTCCTTGACCGTCGGACGGGCAAGCCGGTGACCCGCGTGGAAGAGCTTCCTGTTGCTCACGATGGCGCAGAAGGTGAACATCTCTCGGCGACTCAACCGTTCTCCACCGGAATGCCGCAGTTGGGCGTTGAACCGCTGACTGAGAAATCGATGTGGGGCGTCACACCGTTTGATCAGTTGATGTGCCGTATTGACTTCAAAGAATCGACGTATCTGGGGATGTACACTCCGCCGTCAGAGAAGCCCTATATTGAATGGCCTAGCCTGCTGGGCGGTATGAACTGGGGTGGCATCACCATCGATGAGCGTACCGGTTCGCTGTTCGTCAATGACATGCGGATGCCGTTGAGAATGTCGCTGGTGCGCCAGGAAGATATGGCGAAATACAAAGTCTCCACCGATGAAGTTCCGGGCTTTATGGGCACCGTGCGTCCGCAGGTTGCCGGGCCTTACGGCGGCGTGCGGATCGACATTCTGCAATCGGCGCTGGGCGTACCGTGCAATACGCCGCCGTTTGGCACCATGAGCGCGATTGACCTCAATACCCGTCAGTTGATGTGGCAGGTGCCGATGGGGTCGGTTGAGGATACCGGTCCGCTGGGCCTGAAAACGCATCTGCATATTCCACTGGGTATGCCAACGCTGGGCGGCCCGACTTCTACCGCTTCCGGGCTGGTATTTTTTGCCGGGACTCAGGATAACTACCTGCGCGCGCTGGATTCATCGACCGGTAAAGAGCTGTGGCGCACCCGCCTGCCGGTAGGTGCCGTGGCGGCTCCGCTTATCTATAAGTCACCGAAGACCGGGAAAGAGTATGTGGTGATCTCCGCAGGCGGCGCCAGCCACTCGCCGGACGTTGGCGATGATATTATCGCTTACGCGCTGGAAGAGTAAGCTACGTTTCTCCTTTATTGCATGATTGCATGAGCAAAACCGCTCCTTAGTGGGCGGTTTCACACTCTTTGGCGGCTCCTCTGGCTGTTGCACTAACATTTCTGCCGGGTGGCGGCTGACGCCTTACCCAGCCTACAAACCCTCCTTTGCTCTGCTTCATGTTAGTGACAGGTTGCTGAATATTTCGTTATGTAGTCTTATATATATCGAATCGTTTTTCAGGGAGCGTAATGTGAATTTGTTTATGTTTTATGTTGGTGGCAATGCAGGGAAATCGAATATTGAAGTACATGATATTCAGTTTGTGGTGGCAGAGACGCCAGAGGCGGCCTGGCCCGCGTTACGTCAGGCGTGGTTTGGTGATGCGGATAAAATTCATGTTGATGGCTACAGCCGTATTAGCTGGGCTGATGGTTATGACGTGACGCTGGCAAAAGAACCGTCATCCAGTGATGTGAAGTTATTTTTTGTGAATGCTGGTGGCTATCGCCCGGACACGCTGGCGGAGTTACATGAATTCGATCTTTTCGTCGCACATGATGTGAAAGACGCGAAGCACAAAGCGTTGCAAAAGCTGCTTTGTGGCGTCGATCAGCAGCATAAAGACAATCTTAAAGAAGTGGATGATTGCCTACTGTTGGAAAAGGTTGGTGACTGGTATCTCCATCTCACGCCCAACGCCAAAGGTGTGGCTCCGAAACCAGAATGGCAGGGCTACCAGCCGATTGGCCTGGTAGCTGGTTAATCATTATTTGGCATCAGGGCATATCTGCCGCCACCATGACGGCTTCATGTCCTCAAATGAGTGGAACTCAGGGGCAAAGATTTTATCATTAGGCTGGTCGAACACGCCGGTCAGCAGGGCGATAACCGGGCCGTCATCAATGGCCCCCAGTGAACTGCCGCAACGTGGGCAAAAGGCGCGGCAGGTGTTCTGTGACGATCGCCATGCTGCTGGCGTGCCGCCATCGCCGGTCCAGTTGACGTCTTTGGCTGTGAACTCCAGCCACACTGCCGTCTGAGCACCGGTATGTTTCTGACACATATCGCAAGAACAGCTGTGCGGGCTGACTGGGTTAACGGCGCTGAAGCGAATATAGCCGCACAGGCAGCCGCCGGTTAGCGTTTTGCTCATCATGTCCCTCTATTGTGGCTGCCACAGCGTGTCGGGTTCAGCAAAGCCTTCTTCCACTCGTGCGAAGAAGCGGCTGGCGTGCAGGCCGTCGACAAAAGCATGATTAAACTTGCCTGCTACCGGGATAATGCCGTTTTTTAGCTTACCCCAGGTGAGGGCGGGAACCGCCGCGCCGACATAGTATTCAGCGTGGGTAATCGCGCTGAAATGCAGCCACGGCAGGCAGCTGGCGCAGAAAAAGTTCTCGCCTTTGACAATTAGCGGAGCCGGCGCGGTGTGTTTGGCGGCATTAATGCTCGGCGTCGCTGCCCGGCTGAAGGTACTAAAATCGGCGGCGTTGTCGCACCATACCTGGCGGAACCCTTCCTGAGCGGTCATCACCGGCGTCATCACCGCCAGTTCATCATATTCGATAATATCGTCGCCCAGCAGGCGCTGTTTAAGCTGTGGTACCCCGTTTGCCGCGCGAATCAGCGCATAGAGCGCCAGTTGGAAGAAAGAGACGTCGCGGTCTTTTGCGCACTCGTATAACCGCTGTGCTTCTAAGGGTACGCAGAGGTTAAAACTGGGATTGGCAAAACCGCGATAAAAATCAAAATGATCTTTTCGCGGCCAGCTTTGTTTATCTATCACGCGATAGTGGGCCACGGGCATCTCCTTTTTAGCATTTGTCCCACACTATGCGACGATTTCAACCAGGTTGCCATCAGGGTCTTTGATAACCGCTTCGTAATAACCGTCGCCGGTAGTACGCGGAGCAGAGACCAGGATACCTTGCGCCTCGGCGCGTTTAGCCAGCGCATCGACTCTTTGCGCGCCGTCAACGCTTATCGCCAGATGAACCCAGCCGGTGTGGTTATTATCCTGTTTCAGCTCGCTAAGACCCGGTTTGGTCATCAGTTCAATGGCAATATCATCACCGATTTTGACAAAGTAAGATTCAAACCCGAGGTTAGTCTGGCTGCAATACTTTTCATTTATTTCGCCTTCAAAGAACGACACCCAAAAACGGGCCTGTTGCTCAAGCTGGCGGGTCCATAGGGCGATATGGGCAATTTTCATTTCAAACCTCTTCACACGGTGTGTTGACAGTCAGGCACAGAATGCACGATCATGCACTTTGTTGCTCGATAAAGATTTACCAGGAGTTATTGTGCTCGATTATGCTGCTTTCCCTAAACAACGACAAGCGTTGATTTGCCAGATCCTGCAAGAAAACGGTAGGGTGGTTTGCGCTGAGCTGGCCAGCCGTCTGAGCGTATCAGAACACACAATTCGCCGTGATTTACATGAACTTAGCAAAGAGGGTTTTTGCAAGAAGGTTTACGGTGGGGCGGTTATGACTCTGCCTGAGTCGGGAGACTACAGCGAGCGCAAGGATAAGAATACGGCGATAAAAAGCAGAATCGCGCAGAAGTGCGCAAGGCTGGTTAAGCCCGGCGGCTGCATTTTTATCGATACCGGCACCACTAATCTGGCGATGGCGGAGGCGCTGCCTGTTGAGCTGGCGCTAACGGTAGTGACCAATTCTCCGGAGATCGCCGCGGTGCTGCTCAAGAAACCACTGTATGACGTGGTGATGCTGGGCGGCCAGATCCAACGGGCTACCGGCGGCTGCGTGGGGGCATCCGCCGTGGCGCAGATCCAGGGGATGTTGTTTGACCAGGGCTTTATCGGCGGCTGCGCGATGGCTCCGGAGTCTGGTCTCACTGGATTTGATTTTCCCGACTGCGAGTTTAAAAAAGCGGTTATTAAGCAGTGCAGCGAAATCATCGTGGGCCTGACTTCGGATAAGATCCCCGCGGTGGCGCGCTTTGTGGTGGTCGAAAGCGGCGACATTGATGTGCTGGTGGTGGAAGAGAATGTTAGTCGTGAATATAGCGATGCGTTCCGCGAGCACGATATTCGTATTTACACCGTTTAAGTGGGAAGCGCTAGCCCGAGCAGCGAGTGCGCTCGGGCCATGAGGTTATTTCGACAGCGAAGTCGCTATCAGGCGCAATCCCAGCGCACCCAATACCGTGGCGGTGACGATATCGATTTTGTGCTTCAGACGCAGATAGACGCTGCGCGGTCGGGAGGAAGAGAGCACCAGGGCCACCAGTGAATACCAACTGACATCAATCAGAAAGCTCATCAGCGGTACGATATAGTAAAAGGCTACCGGGATGCGCTCTGGCAGCAGGGCGGTAAAAATAGAGGCGAAGACCAGCGCCGTTTTCGGGTTGCTGAGCTGGGTATAGAGACCGTCACGGAAGGTTTTCAACAGCGAATGTTCTGCCGCTATGCCCCCGGCGGTGAAGTCCATTGGCTGTGCCGCGCTGCGAAAGATTTTATAGCCTAACCACAATAGATACAGGCCACCGGCAACCTTCAGGCCGATAAACATCTCTGGTACCGCCGTCAAAAACTTCTGTAGACCCATCATTGCCATAATCGAAAAGATAGCTGCGCCGGTACCGGTCCCCAGTGCGGTGACCAGGCCATGAAGGCGTGAACGGGCCACCGCGTTGCGGGCGACATAAATAAAGCTCGGTCCTGGGCTTATCACGCCCACGATAAGGACTGCGGCAATGGCCATCAGGCTGGATAAAAACATAAACGCTCCCGATTAATGTTTAGTGCTGAAGTCATCAATGACCTTCGCTCATCGTTGTTTTCTAGTGAAAAAATAAACAATCTTTACCGCAATGTCACCACGCTTGCATGGGCCGGCAAAAATGGCGGTTGTTTTCCCGGAGGCGGTGCTGTACACCTGTCCGGGCTACGGGCCCGCAGACGTCGTTGATCCTATAGGTCAGTTCAAGCACTCGCCGCTACTTGGTAAAATACGGGGCCGGTCTTCAAAATCGATTTGCCATCAGTCTGATCTTTAATCTCTTATTCGAATAACGATTCCCATTCTGCTCTTCAGTGATACACTGACTAAATGTGATCTTTGTCATATCGTCATTAAAACAGAGAAAAGAGACACTGCTATGCAACATATCATTGAGGGTTTCCTCAACTTCCAAAAAGAGATCTTCCCGCAACGTAAAGAGCTCTTCCGCAGCCTGGCGTCCAGCCAGAATCCCAAAGCGCTGTTCATCTCCTGTTCGGATAGCCGCCTGGTGCCGGAGCTGGTGACTCAGCAGGATCCGGGTCAGCTGTTTGTTATTCGTAATGCCGGTAATATCGTTCCCTCTTTCGGACCGGAGCCGGGTGGGGTTTCCGCCACTATCGAGTACGCTGTCGTCGCCCTGGGCGTGACCGATATTGTGATTTGCGGCCACTCCAATTGCGGAGCGATGAAGGCGATCGCGACCTGTCAGTGTCTGGATACGATGCCCGCAGTTTCCCATTGGTTGCATTATTCCGATGCGGCCAAAGCAGTGGTTGATAAAAAGACCTGGGCGAATGAGACCGATAAGGTGAATGGGATGGTGCAGGAAAACGTCATCGCCCAGTTGAATAATATCAAAACCCACCCGTCTGTTGCCGTTGGCCTGCGCGACAATACCCTGCGTCTGCACGGCTGGTTCTACGATATTGAAAGCGGTGATATTCGCGCGTTGGATAAAAACAGCAAAAACTTCGTTTCGCTGTCGGAAAATCCTGACGTTTTCTTCGAGTAAATCTCTCTTTTCAGGGCACGGAGGCCCTGAGAGTCGCGCCTTCCAGTCTAAAACCTTCTGACACCCCATCGAATGTACTCAAGAACCAATGCGCGTACATGCGACGAAGCGTCGGCAGCTAAATCCATGTGAACTTAAAGGTCAATTAACGGCAAACGCCTGCGTGAGCGGCTCGCCGGTTGCGATATTGCTTTCGCTATCGCCGCACCGATTTCCGCGCAGGCGGTGATGCCCTGGACAAACGGCTGGTCATGCATCAACCAGGGGATTGCGCCAAATGCAATGCGCCCGCGCACCTCAGCCGGTTCCTGCAATGTGTAGTCGTCCCCGACGTCTGGAATATCGTCGCTGGTCGCCAGTAATTGCTTTCTTAAATGTGGGAAGGGGAGATCGGTGGTTTTGAGCGGTTTCTGCCCCCGCGCATCAATAAACACATCGTATAAATAGCGGTTATCGCGGCTAATAATCTGCGTTTTATCTTGCTCAACTGATAACTCATAATCCGCGCCCAGAGCGAGAATGCTGATGACCCCGGCTTCACGCAGCGCCAGTAGCCGGCGAATAGACTCGGAGGGAATGGCGGCGTAACAGTCAATAAACACCCGGGCGAGACCATGGCTGAAGCGCTCGCGGTCCCGAGCGTTGAGATGCGGAACCATCGCCTGAACGGCTTCGTGTAGCCGCAAAATAACGTAGCGCCAGGGCACGGTGTAACGCTCTCGCTTATGACGTTCAACTTCGTCGAGATTCGCCCGCGCCCAGTGAAACGGGTTGTGCTGCTGGCGTTTTTGAAACCACGCCTCGCTGAAGGTGTCGGCGTCCAGCGTGTTAAGGGCAATGTTCTCGCTCCAGCACGGGTCGGCCAGTTCGATTTCCTGCGCCATCAGCAGAAATACCCGGTCGAGTAAGCCGTCGGCACCCGCCGCGATCTCTTTTTCGACAGCACTTTCGCTGACGATATGCAGCGGTTCCCAGGGAATAGGGCAGTAAAAATCGGCTTCGGGCAGAATGCCGGAGCGGGACATCAACACAATACTGAGCGCCTTGCTGTCATTATCCAGTCTGAAGGTCAACGCTCCATCGTCCGAATCAGTAAATCTGCCATGCTGAACGACGACGGCCATTGCTGCATCAATCCCGCTGAGCGAGGTGCCCATAATCCCCACCCGACAGGGCGGAATGTTGGCTTCCATCAGGCCAGACCACGGGCTGGGAAAATAAGTTCGGGTCGACTCCTCTTGCGCAGGCCACACGTGGCCGGTGGCGATTGCTGCGAGACTGAAAACGTCTGCTGTTTGCTCACCTTCGGCCCACAGCCTGACGCCTTGCGCGGTGGCCTGCAGGTCGGTGACAGCGCAGGATTCATGAACCTGCACCCGGAAGCCTCGTTCTTTAGCTTGCGCAACCAACCCAATAAACTGGTCGCGAAAGTATTCGCCTAGCAGGATACGCGGCAAAAATTGACGATCATGCAAAGCGTCATAATTTACGCCATAGCGCGCAAGGTGCGCCTTGTCCTGGGCTTTTAGCCACTCGATGTAGGTGCACAGAATAGGCGGGATCTCAATACTGGCGATATTCGCCAGCATCATGCGTGAATTTTCTTCATCACTGTAGGGCATGCCCACGCCCGCTTCATTGGCTTGCTCATAAATCGACACGTCCAGCGCTTCGTGGTGTTTAAGGAGTGCAAACAGGGTATAAATTCCGGTAGGCCCTGCGCCGATGATGGCAATTTTTTTCATATAGAATGGCCCGCTGTTGTGTTGATGTTACATAGATTCGCTGTCCTTACGCAGATTTAGTGTGGTTGAAAATGGTGAGAGAGGCCAATTCAGAGACTCCTCTTCCGAAGTTGAGTCAGAAGAGGAGCCGATTTTAGAACCACGTTTCGAGCTGAGCGCCGAAGAAGAGCGTCCCGGCGCCATGGTAACCGGCGCTGCCGAAGGTATCGGTGGAAGAGTAATTATCCAGTGATTTATCCCAGGTCATCCATGTAGCAAAGAAGCGAATTTCCGGGCGTTCAAAAAAGTCCGTCACGTTCTGCATTTTAAAGGTCGGGGCAAAGGTGAGCTTGTAGTAACTGCCGCTGGCGGCTTTATTGCCGTTAAAGCCTTTCGGGTCGATATCCATATATTGATAGCTGGTCTCATATTGCAGCGCGAAATTTTGGTTAATTTGCTGGATCACTCTGGCATTAAGCGTCACCCAGTCGTAATGGTCGGAATCGATATAGCGATTATTGCTGCTCTGAGCGACGACCAGGGGCGCGAGGCTCAGGCTATCAGTGAGCGAAGTAATGCCGTAAGAGGCAAACTTCACCGTCCAGGCCGGATCAATCAGGTAGCCGTCGGAACCCGGCCCGCGCACTTCCGCACCCAGCGCGCGGCCATAAAGCAGCACCGTTTTAGTCAGGCCGGGGCGCAGGCCATAGAAACTGTCGCCATGATAAGCCACCATGGTGTTAAAGCCACGCGAGGCGGCTTTATCTGTGGCCAGCCCGTCGTTAATCCGCTTATCGTTATCCTGCGAGTAAAGACCATTGAACATCCACTGCCAGTTATCCAGGCGGTTATTGAGCGAGAAGGTATAGTTCTGAATATAGGTGTTATCAGCCCCGGTCATGTTGTTATATTCAACGTTCTCCATCGTATCAATATCATTAAAATTACGTCCGTAAACCGCAAGGTTGGTCTTAATATCGCCCCAGACGTTCACATCATAAATGCCGGCCCCGGTACCGATTAAATTCATCATGTCGGAGTCGAGCCAGTGAATATCGAAATTATCCCGGTCTTCACGTTTCCCGGCCCATAGCGTGGCATTTTTGAATGCGCCGCTGAACGAGGGAATGTCGCTCATTTCCACAAACGCCTGACGCACGTTCATCTGACCATTGAATGAGCTGTCGGTATTATAGGTTTTATCCCATTCGGCAATTTTCATGTAATAACGCAGCTGGCTATTATTGTCATATTTACGCCGATAGTTGATGTCAGCAGTGACGTAGGTATCGGATTCGTTGCCAAGGCGACCAACGCTTCCCCCGGTGCTTCCCGCTGGCGTCAGAGAAGGACCGACGGTGCTAGTGGTGCCTTTGCTGGTCAATATCCCCGTTCTCGCATAGCCGCCAAATGTTATTTCCGAGCGATCGTCTTTTTTTTCTGCGCTAGTGGCTGACTGACTTTTGATTAACGCAAGATCTGCATCGGTTTTTTGTTCAACGGCTTGCAATCGTTCTTCTGCGCGAGCGGCATTTTGCTCGGCTCTGGCGGCTCTTTTTTCCGCATTATTAATTTTGCTGCTGGCATCTTGTAATTGTATTCGCGACTGTTTCAATTCGGCCTCAAGCTTTTCCAGTCGGGCGTTAATTTCACTTAAGGTTGTATCCGTCGCAAGGGCAGGCGCTGGCAAAGCCAGCGCGCAGAGCGTAAGCATGTAGGCTTTCATTATTAATACCTGTACAGGAGGAAGCGGTGCTCTGAACACAGGGGTGCAGAGCACATATTACTGTGCCATTGAAAATGGATTGTTTAACTGCTTGTTAAATTAATAATTGGGCTTTGTTATCCCCTAAGACTTTTTCGTGGTTTTATTCGCATTGACAAAAACGAACGTCATTATGAAGGCGAAGATAAATACGGAGACTCCGACGGTAATATAGGAAATAAACTGATAACGATCATACAAATACATTAATGGCGACAGCAGAACCGCCAGGCCGTAGGAGTTGGCTTTTATTGACAGCAAAGAGAGGACCATTCCACCCAGCGCGGAGCTGGTTAACATTACGATAATAGCGCGGAGTCCGGACTGCATCACAATCCCGAACAAAGCGGGTTCAGAAACGCCGAGTAGCTGGGTAATAGTGGCGGAAATACCCGCGGTTTTAAACGCGACATTTTTGGATTTTAACGAAATAGCCAGACACACGGCGGCGTTGGCAAAACCGTACATCGCGCAAACGGTAATTAATGGATTGAAGCCAGTACCCGCAATTAGCGAGGTTTCAATCATAATGAACATATGATGCATCCCGGTCATCACCGCAATCGGATAGATAAAACCAATTAACAATCCGCCAATACCTGCCGGTAATGTCAAAAATTGCTGGATGGCCATTACCGCATAATGTTCAAAACCATGTACCAGCGGCCCTAGAATTAATAAGGCGATGGCGACCGCGATCAGAATGACAATAAATGGTGTAAAAATAAGATCCATAGAATTAGGCATCACCCGGCGGAAAAATATTTCCAGTTTCGCGCCGATAATACCGGTGATGAGCGCGGTCAGAATCGACCCCTGATAACCCACCAGCGGAATAAAGCCAAAAACATAAATAGGACTGCTGTTGCCATACGCTACGTCGTAGGCGTTCGGTAGTGCGGGAGAGACCAGCATCAGGCCGATCAAAAAGCCGATAATCGGGGTTCCGCCAAACTTCTTAAACGCCGACCAGCAGATAAATGCCGCAAGAAAGGCAAAGGCGGTATCGCAAAGTACCGTGGTCAGCGTTTGCAGGGCCACGGGAATATCCGCGACGCTGCCGCCAAACCAGGCCTGCACCGTGTCATTAAAGATAACGCCCTTCAGGCCGAGGAACAGACCGGTTGCCCCGAGCACCGGTACTATCGGCACAAAGACGTCGGATAAATTGCGTATCCCTCGCTGTAAGCGTCCTGTGCTTTGCTTCGTCATCTCATCTTTGCTGACTTCGGCGACTTGATATTCGTTAACGAACTCCTGGTAGACTTTATTCACAATGCCGGTACCAAGGATTATCTGATACTGACCCGAATTATAAAAAACGCCTTTCACTTCGCTGATGTTGCGGATTTTTTCATCATCAATTTTTTGCCGATCTTTCACCTGCAAACGTAAGCGAGTGGCGCAGTGCGTCGCGGAGGCAATGTTTTCCTTGCCAATGGTATTAACAATTTCGATGGCAATATTTTTATATTTGTTCATCTTTAACTCATTCCTTCACGAGAATGGTCTGATAGGGTTGCAGGGTTGCGCCAATATCGGCGTAATTATTGAGGAGCACTTCGCCCGCCGGAAACGTAAAAGGCAGGTGTTGGGCACTTAAATTAGTGATAGAGACAAAGCGTTGGGTGTCCGTTTTCCGTTCATAGGCCACGATGCGGTCGTCTACGTTCTCTATCGGCGCGAATGAACCGTAGATAAGCGCTTGCGGGTAGCGCTTATTTCTTAAGTCGATCATCGTTTGATAAAAAGAGAAAACGGAATGTTCATCAGCAGCCTGGCTTTGCGCATTGACGCTAAAGTCAGGTGCGGAGAAAGGCAGCCAGGGCTTCGCGCCCAGGTTAAAGCCAGCATTAACGCCATCGGACCACGGGAAGGGGGTTCGTGAGTTATCCCTTGAGCGCTGGTTGATAAAGCCTAAAGCCTGTTCGCCGGTAAATCCTTCCGCCAGAGAGCGATGGTAGTTATCCAGGCTTGAAATATCATCAAATTCATCAATGCTCGTGCGCTGGAAGTTTTTCATCCCCAGTTCCTGGCCCTGGTAAATAAACGGCGTTCCCTGCATGAAAAAATACATACCGGCTAGCGCCTTGGCACCAATCGCATTTTGATACTCAACGTCGCGGATGAGTTTTGACAGCGCGCGCGGCTGGTCATGATTTTCAATAAACGTCGTTCCCCAACCGGTCTGGCAAAATGCCCGCTGACTGGCAAACAGCGCTTCTCTGAATTCGCTAATACGCCAGTCGCGCTGTTTAAACCACTCTGAACCGTTTTCGACATCGATATCCGCAGCGTGGAAATCAAAGATCATATCGAAGTAGCCATTGGGGCCAATATAGCTATCATACTCATCCAGAGGGACGCCCGGCGCTTCGCCCACGGTTACGCAGCGGTGGCGGTTGAACGTTTTTTCTTTCAGCTCATTGAGAAATAGCTCAATCCCCGGTCGATTACGTGATTTACTTTTAATGGACGCCAGGCCATCAACGCCATCGGCAGGCAAAGAACCGTAGTTCTGATCTTTTTTAATAAACGTAATTGCGTCAATACGAAAACCGGCAATGCCTTTATCCAGCCACCAGTTGACCATGGAGTAGATTTCCTCACGCAGTTGAGGATTTTCCCAGTTCAGGTCCGGCTGTTTTTTATGGAAAACGTGAAGATACCAGGTCTCTTCGCCCGCGACTTTTTCCCATGCGCTGCCGCCGAAGATGGAGCGCCAGTTATTCGGCGCGCCCCCCGCAACTGCGGGTTTGAAAATGTAGTAATCACGATATTTTGATTGAGGGTCAGCAAGGGCCGCCTGGAACCAGGGATGTTCGTCACTGGTGTGGTTGACCACCAGATCGATCATTACCTGTATTCCCATTTCTGACGCCTGCTTGATAAGGTCGTCAACATCCTGCATTTTGCCTAAATCAGGGTTCACCGCATAGTAGTCGGCAATATCATAACCATTGTCCGCCATCGGTGACTGATAAAAGGGCGAGACCCAAATCATGGTAATACCTAACTTCTTGAGATACGGCAGTTTGGCAATAATACCTTTGATATCGCCGATACCGTCGTTATTACTGTCATAAAAGCTTTTTGGGTAAACCTGATAAATAACGGATTCTTTCCACCATGCGGTCTGTTGCGGCTGGTTCATAGCTTCTCCTTGGTATGAAATCGATACCATATTACGATAAAAAAATTAAGCGGATGCCCTGACGATTAATTCAGACTGCAAATCTTCTTCATCATAGCGATATTGAGCGTGGTTAATCATCGCCAGCAGGCGCTCTACGGAAATTCGGCCTAGCTGTTCAATGGGCTGGTTGATGGTGGTCAGTGGAATAGGGATCATCTCGGCAATGGGTAAATTATCAAAGCCCATAACCGCCAGTTCACCGGGAATGCTGACCCCTTTGGCTGAAAGCGCGGAAATTAATCCGCAGGCGATTTCATCGCTACCGGTAAAAATAGCATCAGGGCGCTCGCTTTTATCCATTTTCAGGATTTGCTCAGCCAGATGCCGCCCGTCGCGGTAAGTATGAAGATGGCGGAAAATAAGATGATCGTGAATTGGCTGATGTGCGCTTTGCATAGCGGTAATAAAGCCACGGTTTCGTCTGCTACCGTGCCCTTTTTGCTCAAAGCTCCCGCCCGTAGAGTAGGCGATTTTTTGATAACCTTTGTTGAGCAGCCAACTGACCGCATTGTAGGTTGCCAGTTCGTCATCCACCTTAACAACCGGCAGACTGGTGTCATCAATGCTGGTGTTGCACAGCAGAATAGGGCCATATTTCTGATATTGCTCGATGACGTTTTTATCGTTCTCAACGGCACATAAAATAAGACCATCAATAATCTTTTTCTTCAGCAGATCGAGGCAGCTTTCCTCTTCCCCTGCGCTGTCATGGTTTTGCACGATCAGTACTGAATAGCCATGCTTGCGTGCGGTCACCTCAAGGGCATCGACCAGGCTGGCAAAATAGGGGTTGGTTATCCGTGAGATCAGTATGCCAATCCGGTGGGTTTTCACGCCGCGCATCTGCTGTGCGACGGTGCTCGGCTCATAATCCAACGCCTTCATCGCTGCGAGGATTTTTTCCTTTTTATCTTCAGAGATATAAGGATGATTATTCAGGAAACGAGAAACCGTCGTTACCGATAAGCCTGCTTTTTCCGCTACGTCTTTTATGGTTGCCATGGTTTTTATGAAATCGATATCACATGGGCGTAAAATATTTTTTGACGTCATCTAAGTCAACTGTATTTTTAGAAAATATGATCTGATTCACAATAAGATTGCAGGGTGCAAGAAGCTTACCCGCGTGCGTGAGGGCGACTTAAAAGGTGTATTATGTGGGTCACAAAATGGATGCTGAAAAGGAAAAACGATGTCTACACCCATCTTTCGCCAGGCGACGCTCGCCGATGTTGATCGCTGCTATACGATAGAAATCACCGCCTATGAAGGCGATGAGGCCGCGACCCGGGAAAAAATCGCCACCCGTATTAATCGTTACCCGGAAGGTTTTATGTGCATGGAACTGGACGGCGAAGTGATTGGATTTATCAATGCGGGCTGCGCCTGGGACGTGGTGATGTCGGATGAAGAGTTCAAAGAGCTTATTGGACACGACCCCGCGGCACCGAATGCGGTCATTATGTCGGTGGTGTTAGATCCTGATTTTCAGGGGCAAGGCTATTCATCGCTCATGATGCGCGAATTTGTCTCTCGCATGAAAGCCATGAACAAGCAAACTATCCATTTAATGTGCAAAGACCGGCATGTCGATCTTTACGCGCATTTTGGCTACCGCTATATCAGACCTTCTGAGTCCGATCATGGCGGCATGGCCTGGCATGAGATGATAATGGAGCTGTAAAAGAAACTACACAGACGTTAAGCCGCAACAGGGGGGGCTGGTTCCCCTCAATAAGGAAGTCAGTATGGGTATGATAGAACGGAAGAATTATCCGGAATTGGGTGAGGTTAAGGCCCCCTACGTCCACTCGGTAAGGCATGGTAACACGCTCTATATTTCAGGACTGACCGCGTTTGGCACGGCTGCGCAGCGTTCAGGCATTGCCGGACAGGCTGAAGAGATCTTCAGCCAGATCGGAAAAATCGCCAGCGCAGAAGGCACGGATTTTTCAGCCCTGATTAAGGTGACCATATTCATTACTTCTTTTGAAGAGATCGACGAGCTGCGTGAAGTGCTCTACCGACACTACGGCGCCAGCTTGCCTGCCAGTTCTCTGGTTGAAGTTAGCCGCCTTTTTTCACCCGATCTCAAGATAGAAATTGAGACTGTATTTGGCCTCTGATTGATAGTTTATCGCCGGACGGCCTGATAGGTTTTTGCCGAATGTAGAGACAAACTGATGAATCAATAGATTTTGTCAGGCACGATGATGAGGATGGTGAAGTAAAATCGTGATGAAGAAGAGAGGGAATAACCGGAAAATAAAATGGTGCGTCTGAATGGACTCGAACCATCGACCCCCACCATGTCAAGGTGGTGCTCTAACCAACTGAGCTACAGACGCATTATGGTGCGTTTAATTGGACTCGAACCAACGACCCCCACCATGTCAAGGTGGTGCTCTAACCAACTGAGCTATAAACGCATTATGGTGCGTTCAATTGGACTCGAACCAACGACCCCCACCATGTCAAGGTGGTGCTCTAACCAACTGAGCTATGAACGCAATGTTGCAGTGGCAACGGGGACGCATATTAGCGGCAGGGAGGGGTTGTGGCAAGAGGCAAACGTCACTTTTCTTCCAGATTTCACGCGATCGCAGAAGTTTTATCCATGTTGCTTATATTTTGCTGATGCAAAAGAAGATTTCTTCGTCGATTACGGACAATGGCGCTCAATCAGCGCCGTTGTCATATACCCGTCATACTTCAAGCTGCTTATGTGTTGGCTACGGATTACTCGGCCCATCCATGGGCCTCGCCCTGACTGGCCGTCGCACGCGACGTTCAAATCTGCTCCCGGCAGATTTGTCGCTCGCCCCAGTCGCATAGTTATCTATGCTCCTGGGGACTCACTCCCTTGCCGCCTTTAAGCAACTCGAATTATTTTGGGTATAGATCGGATTAGCGCGCCGCGCGCTGCAAAATCACGCTGGAAGGCTGACGTTGCAAAAAGCGCATACGCAGCATCATCATGATGGCCGCAGAGGTTAAACCGATAATAAATCCGCACCAGAAGCCTGCAGGGCCCATGCGCGGAACCACGACATCGGTTAATGCCAGCAAATAGCCGCTTGGCAGTCCCAGCACCCAGTAGGCGGTAAAAGTGATAAAAAAGATGGAACGCGTGTCTTTATAGCCACGCAGGATCCCGCTGCCGATGACCTGAATCGAGTCGGAAATCTGGTAGATCGCGGCTAACAGCATTAACTGGGAAGCCAGCGTGATGACCTCAGGATTGTCGTTATACAACAGCGCGATTTGCTTACGCATCAGGACAGTAAAAACTGCCGTGATAACCGCCATGCACACCCCGACACCAACGCCGGTTCTTGCTGACGTTTGCGCTTCCAGGGTTGAGCCCTGACCAAGGCGGAAACCTACGCGAATGGTCACTGCTGCCGCAAGAGACAGAGGCAGAACGAACATCAACGAGCTGAAGTTAAGGGCTATCTGGTGTCCGGCCACGTCGACAATGCCCAGAGGGGAGACCAGCAGCGCGACGACGGCGAACAGGGTCACTTCAAAAAACAGCGCCAGCGCAATCGGCAGACCCAGTTGTACCAGTCGCTTGATGACTTCGAAATCTGGTTTGCTGAACGGCTCTGGGCTGCGAATATCACGCATTGAGCGTGCCCGGCGAACCCAGGAGATCATGCTGAAAAACATCACCCAGTAAACCGAAGCTGTTGCGACGCCACAGCCAACGCCGCCAAGTTCCGGCATCCCGAAGTGACCGTAGATAAAGATGTAGTTAACCGGAATGTTGACCAGCAGGCCGATAAACCCCATGACCATTCCAGGTTTAGTTTTTGCCAGGCCTTCGCACTGGTTACGTGCGACCTGGAAGAAAAGATAGCCCGGCGTACCCCACAGCAGCGCGCGCAGATAGCCAACGGCTTTATCTGCCAGCGCTGGGTCGATGTTATGCATCGAACTGATGATGTAACCGGCATTCCACAGCACAACCATCACCAGAACAGAGACGAAGCCCGCCAGCCAGAATCCCTGGCGTACCTGGTGGGCAATACGGTCACGACGACCAGAACCATTCAATTGGGCAATGACCGGAGTCAGGGCCAGCAGCAGACCGTGGCCGAAGAGGATCGCCGGTAACCAAATCGAGGTACCAATGGCGACCGCCGCCATGTCGGTGGCGCTATAGCCGCCTGCCATGACGGTATCGACGAAGCCCATAGAGGTCTGGGCAACCTGAGCCAGAATAACGGGTATAGCCAGTGCTAATAACTGACGCGCTTCAATAAAGTACTTCTGCACGTGAACACCTTTATCTTGTTGTTATTTTGAGACTAAAAAAGCCGCCCAGTATGGCAGCAAGAAGAAAAAAGCAGAGGGATTTGCCAGACTATTGTAGCGAGGATTAGCCATTTAGCCAGTGAAAAAATCCCAGTGCACGTTGTGCGCTGGCAACCTGTTTTGCCACCTGTTATTGTTCCGCATAACCTAAAACGGTAATGATACCGTCACGAATTTATACAGGAGCAAAATATGTTTACCGGTATTGTGCAGGGGACCGCGAAGGTGGTGTCCATAGACGAAAAACCCAATTTTCGTACCCATGTAGTGGAGTTGCCTGAGCATATGCTTGCGGGGCTCGAAACCGGGGCGTCAGTGGCGCACAATGGCTGTTGTTTGACCGTCACCGAGATTAACGGCCCTCGGGTGAGTTTTGACCTGATGAAAGAGACGCTGCGTATAACCAACCTGGGCGCGATCCGTGAAGGCGATTGTGTGAACGTTGAGCGGGCGGCAAAATTCAGCGATGAAATTGGCGGCCACCTGATGTCCGGTCATATTATGACTACTGCGGAAGTGGTGAAAATTCTAACCTCGGAAAATAATCGTCAGATTTGGTTTAAGGTTCAGGACCCTACGCTGATGAAATATATCCTCTATAAAGGATATATCGGTGTTGATGGGATTAGCCTCACCGTGGGGGAAGTGACGCCAACACGCTTTTGCGTTCATTTAATTCCCGAGACGCTGCAACGTACAACGCTTGGCGCGAAAAAACTGGGCGATCGGGTCAATATTGAAATTGATCCGCAGACTCAGGCGGTCATTGATACCGTTGAGCGCGTGTTGGCAGCAAAAGACGCCGCGCTGAAAGCGGCGGCAGAGTAATTTATTCGACAGCCCGGTTGACGTGGCCGGGCTGTCGTTTTAGATCATTGAAATCAAATTTTTACTGCCGTCGCGGTGAGTAAAAAAGAAATCCCTGCGCCAGCGGCGCAGGAGGGACAGCGATTAGCGAGCCACGCGCAGGCCGTGTTCGACACCGCGAG
This sequence comes from Klebsiella sp., assembly GCF_027492335.1. Lineage (NCBI taxonomy): Bacteria > Pseudomonadati > Pseudomonadota > Gammaproteobacteria > Enterobacterales > Enterobacteriaceae > Klebsiella > Klebsiella sp. The sequence goes on from NZ_JAPUEW010000042.1 coordinate 97,054, forward strand.
AAAAAACCACCTGCCAAAGCTGAATATCGCGGGCGCGAAAAGCACCAGCACAGGCATTCAGGTAATAGCTAAACATACGTTTGAATCTTTCCGAATAGTTGTCAGCGATTTCCGGCCAGCTATTGAGGAAACGCTCATACCATGCCATTAGCGTGGTGTCATAATCGGCACCGAAATTATGCCAATCTTCCATCACGAAATGCGTTTCACTGGCCTGTGCGATGTGGCGTACCGACGGCAGACAACCGTTGGGGAAGATATATTTATTAATCCACGGGTCGACGCTATGGTCGGTTTTTTTCGAGCCGATTGTGTGCAGCAGGAAACGACCGTCAGCTTTTAAATTACGATCCACCACGTCAAAATAGGTGTCGTAATTTTTAGGCCCGACATGTTCAAACATACCAACGGAAACAATGCGGTCAAAACTATCATGCAAATCGCGATAGTCCTGGAGCAGAATTGTTACGTCCAGCCCTTCACAACGCTGCTGGGCCATCTTTTGCTGTTCGGCTGAAATAGTGACACCAACAACGCTGACCTGGTAGTTTTTAGCCATATAGTAAGCCAGACCACCCCAGCCGCAGCCAATATCCAGCACCCGCATTCCGGGTTCAAGCTGCAGCTTTTGGCAGATCAGATCTAATTTTGCCTGCTGTGCATCTTCCAGATTCTGCGCATCTTTCCAGTATCCGCAGGAATATTGCATAAAAGGGTCGAGCATGCGGCTGAAAAGATCGTTACCTAAGTCGTAATGTTCTTTGCCGACTATCCAGGACCTTTTTTTACTTTGCAGATTGAATAAGCGAGCGCTCGCGATGCGGAGGGTATCTTTAAAATGGTGGGGAAGTTGACTTTCCAGCCCGGCACGTAAGACTTTATGGAAAAATAAATCCAGCCGCTCACAATCCCACCAGCCGTCCATATAGCTCTCTCCCAATCCCAGCGACCCTTCTTGTAAAACGCGCTTAAAAAAGAGGGGGTTTTTAATCCGCAGATCGGAGGGGGCAGGACCGTTAATTTCGATGCCCGCACGGCCTAATAATTCAGCGACAATCCGGTACCAATCATCATTTGGTACGCTTACTTCTTCTATACACGATGAACTCATAGCTTCTCCATCACGCCCAAGTGATCAGAACCTTAAAACAGCGTAGACGCTTTTCTGGCTTTGTGAGAAATCTCACGGACAATCCGTGAGGCTGCTATCCGACGTAGAACAGAGGAAGGGAGATAACCCTTGCCGAAAGGCCTTCCATGGAGAAACGGGACGCATCCTGCTCCCGTTAAATCAATTAATCTTTCTATTTATGTGATGCCGGATCCAGTATAGGCCGCTAAAAACAGGCTTTCAATAAAAATATGTTAGCAAGCTAATTACTGGACCTTAACACTATCTGAAGATTACCTTAAGCATGTGACGATTCTGTTGCCAGCGCAGTGGCCTTGTACTGCATACGGTAACCGATACCGGCCAGTACAATGGAGATAAGCATCACGCTGGTGGTGGTTTGCAGCGGTGTTGCTATCAGCGTAGAAACCAGCAGACTGGCGATAAAGCAAAGACCCAACTGTAAGGTATTTTGCAAAGCTGCGGCGCGACCGGTCGCCTGCGGGAACGGCTTCAGCGCCTGAGCAACGACGATAGGATAAATACCGCCATTTACCACCGCCATTGCGCAGAACGGAATCATTAATCCGACAAGCGTGGCATTAGCCTGTAAACCTACCAGCCAGGTAGCGGCAACGCTGATGGAGAAAATCACCAGCAGCCACGGCAGGATCTGCTGCCCTGACCATTTTTGTAAAGCCGCACGGCAGCCGTAACCGCCAACCAGAAACGCAATAGTTTGCGGAACGTAGCTCAGGCCGATAACGGTCGGGCTGTAGCCCATCTCGTGAAGAATAAATGGCGAGCCGGTCAACCATGCGAAAAAGCTGGCGGAGCAGGCGGCATAAATCAGCACGTTGCCGCTGTATTCGCGCGAGCGTAGTAGGGCAAGGAAAGTCAGCTTCTGCTGGGTGCCGACAACCGTCTTTTTCGCCGCTTTCAGACGCAGGGCAGGCAGCATGAGTAACAGGGTTATCGCGAACAGAACGGCGAAAATAGCCTGCCATTCGAAATGAACCAGCAGCCAGCTGCCGAGCAGCGGCGCCAGTGCTGGAGACAAGCCCACCAGCGGCATAATGGCGGCAAAAATACGGTTTGTGCGATGGGCTGGGTAGTAATCGGTCACCATCGCTTGCCAGGTCACGGCGGCGGCGCAAACGCCAATCGCCTGAATGAAGCGCAGCGCCAGCATCAGTGTGGCATCTTGCACCCAAAGCATCCCCAGACAGCCGATAGCGAAAATGACCAGGCCGCTTAGCAGTACCGGCTTGCGTCCGTAACGGTCGGAGAGCGGCCCCCAAAAAAGCTGTCCAATGGCAAAGCCTGCCAGGAACAAGCTCAGGCTGGCGCTGACTGAAGCCGCTGAAGTGTTGAGATCTTGTTGGATCGCGGCGAAAGCCGGCAGATACATATCGGTGGCCAGAAAGCCGAGCACGCTGAGCCCGGCCAGCCAAACTAAAAATCCTTTCCCAGGTTGTTGCAATTGTTGCATAAAATTCTCTTGTTATTGATGCAGGTACGGTGCGGCAGAGTGTAGGGAGTGCATTCGGGCTTGTGAAACGCTAATATTTGTCAGGTGGATTCAAAAATTTTGTAGGCAGAATATGTGGTCAGAATACTCACTTGAGGTGGTTGATGCTGTCGCGCGTAACGGCAGTTTTAGCGCAGCGGCGCAGGAGCTACACCGCGTACCTTCAGCGGTGAGTTATACCGTGCGTCAGTTGGAAGAGTGGCTGGCGGTTCCGCTCTTTGAACGCCGTCACCGCGATGTCGAATTAACCCCGGCCGGGGTCTGGTTTTTGCAGGAAGGGCGCTCTGTTATCAAAAAAATGCAGATCACTCGTCAGCAATGCCAGCAGATAGCCAACGGTTGGCGCGGGCAGCTATCCATTGCTGTCGATGACATCGTCAAACCGGCGCGCATGCGGCAAATGATCGTTGATTTCTATCGTCATTTTGATGACGTTGAACTGATTGTCTTTCAGGAGGTATTCAACGGTGTCTGGGATGCGTTAGCTGATGGCCGCGTGGAATTAGCTATCGGTGCGACGCGCTCAATTCCCGTCGGCGGGCGCTATGCGTTTCGCGATATGGGGATGCTGAGTTGGGATTGCGTGGTGGCCAGCGATCATCCGTTGGCGAAAATGGACGGCCCGCTAAGCGACGATGTGTTACGCAACTGGCCGTCGCTAGTACGGGAAGATACTTCGCGCTCGCTACCGAAACGCACGACATGGCTGCTGGATAATCAGAAGAGGGTGGTGGTGCCAGACTGGGACGCTTCCGCGACCTGCCTCAGCGCAGGGTTGTGTGTTGGCATGGTGCCAAAGCATTTTGCACAGCAGCGAATTGATAGCGGAGAATGGACGGCTCTGGCGCTGGAAAACCCATTCCCTGATGCGGCCTGCTGCCTGACGTGGCAACAAAGCGACGCTTCACCGGCGCTGATGTGGCTGCTGGATTACCTTGGCGACAGTGAAACGCTGAACAGGGAGTGGCTGCGGGCGCCGGAATAGCCGGCCCCGCGAGGAGAATTAACGGCGATAATCGACAAACGGGCCGTCGGCCACGGATCGACGTTCGACCAGGCGCGGATGTACTTCAATAGACTGGGAAATTTCGCGCTTGTTGACGATGCGGTCCAGCAGCATATTGAAGGCCGCTTCGCCCAGAGAATCTTTTGGCTGATGGATGGTGGTCAGCGCCGGGCTGAAGTAGCGGGCGTTGCGCACATTGTCATAACCGATCAGCGAAATATCCTGCGGCACGCGCAGACCCATTTCATCAGCCGCACAGATAGCGCCCATCGCCATGATATCCCCGCCGCAGAAAATCGCCGTCGGGCGATGGTGCTGGCTGAGGATTTGCTGCATCGCGCGGTAGCCGGATTCCGGCTCGAAATCACCTTGCACTACCCAGTTTTCAGGAACGTTGATCTGCGCTTCTTCCATCGCTTTCATAAAGCCGGCCAGGCGGCCGGCACCGGTGTTCCGCTCAAGCGGGCCGGGGATCACGCCAATTTCGCGATGACCGCGTTCCACCAGATAGCGCCCGGCAATATAACCCCCTTCGAAGGCGTTATCGATAACCGAGTCGGTAAAGTCGGCTTTTGCTTCACCCCAGTCCATCACGACCATCGGAATATGGCGATACTCTTCCAGCATGCTCAATACCGACTCAGGATACTCAGAACACATCACCAGCAGGCCGTCCACGCGCTTCTGCGCCATCATTGACAGGTAGGCGCGCTGTTTCTCCGGATCGTTCCATGCGTTGCCGAGAATCAGGGTATAGCCCTTCTGGAAGCAACTTTTCTCAACGGATTCGATAATTTCGGCAAAATAGGCCGCTTCACTGCTGGTCGCCAGCAATCCGATAGACTTAGTGTGATTAACCTTCAGGCTGCGAGCAACGGCGCTGGGGGAGTAGTGCAGTTCTTTAATCGCAGCCCACACAGCGTTGCGCGTCTCTTCCGCAACGAAACGCGTTTTGTTAATTACATGTGATACTGTTGTAGTGGAAACGTTTGCGCGCTTCGCTACATCTTTAATAGTTGCCATTACTTCTCACTCCAGACCTTGACCTGATCGTCCGTTTATCGGTACGTAAACGTTTGCCTGTACACACCCTGATGCCAAAATTAATCATTACATCACGTCGGGAAAACGACACAGAACGACAGGAAGGGGTCAATGGCCGATACGCTTTCAAATTAGCGTGGGATTTTGTCCGATCTTGGGGCAAAGGGGAAGAGCAAAAATGTGCATCCCTCTAAATCTCGGAAGATATTTGCGCTAATCTATGTAAAAATGAGCAAGCTCACTTTTCATGTGGGGATAATCAAGGGGAAAAATTGATGGATACAGATTTAAAGTTTTCGCTGACAACGACGATTATTGTTCTGGGTTTGATTGTCGCCGCAGGGCTGACCGCCATACTGCACTAATTCCAATATGAGGGAGGCATCGTTCTCCCTTTTCTTTTTCCGCCATTATTATCAATTTCGCAAAAATATTTTGCCATTTCGTTTACTTTTGTTTTTCTGTGATTGATGTCATGCTTTTGGCTTCTGATGAGATGCCGTCGCTGAAGACGGCCCGATGGAGTCATTGAATGAAAATCAACTTTCCCCTGCTCGCTCTGGCGATCGGTGCCTTCGGTATCGGTACTACCGAGTTCTCCCCAATGGGGCTATTACCGGTTATCGCCAAAGGCGTGGATGTCTCTATTCCGGCTGCGGGAATGCTTATTAGTGCCTATGCCATTGGGGTGATGGTTGGCGCGCCGCTGATGACTCTGTTGCTTTCGCACCGTGCGCGCAGAAATGCGCTGATTTTCCTGATGGCGATTTTTACTCTCGGTAACGTACTCTCTTCAATTGCACCAGATTACACCACGCTACTGCTGTCGCGCATTATTACCAGCCTCAATCACGGCGCTTTTTTTGGACTCGGCTCAGTAGTAGCGGCGAGCGTAGTGCCGAAGCATAAGCAGGCCAGCGCCGTGGCGACCATGTTTATGGGGCTGACAATTGCCAACATTGGCGGCGTTCCGGCGGCGACCTGGTTGGGGGAAACTATCGGCTGGCGAATGTCGTTCCTTGCAACGGCGGGTCTCGGCGTGGTGGCGATGGTCAGCCTGTGGTTTTCCCTGCCAAAAGGAAGCGCGGGTGAGCGGCCTGATGTTAAGCAGGAACTTTCAGTACTGATGCGCCCACAGGTGCTATCAGCGCTGCTGACCACCGTTCTGGGGGCAGGGGCGATGTTTACGCTTTACACCTATATATCACCGGTCCTGCACAGCATCACTAACGCATCGCCACTGTTTGTGACCGCGATGCTGGTATTGATTGGTGTAGGCTTCTCGCTGGGTAACTACCTTGGCGGTAAGTTTGCCGACCGCTCGGTTTCCGGGACGTTGAAGGGCTTTCTGCTGCTGTTAATGGTGATCATGCTGGCGATCCCGCTGCTGGCCCAGTCACAAATTGGTGCGGCTATCAGCATGGTTGTCTGGGGTGCCGCGACTTTTGCCGTGGTTCCGCCGCTGCAGATGCGCGTGATGCGCGTGGCTCACGAAGCTCCTGGGTTGTCATCGTCGGTTAATATCGGCGCTTTCAACCTCGGTAATGCGTTAGGCGCAGCCGCCGGTGGTGCGGTGATAACGGGTGGGCTGGGCTATGCATTCGTACCCGTGATGGGAGCGATCATTGCGGGCGTTGCGCTACTGCTGGTGTTTTTTAGCGGTCGATCGCAGCCAGAAGAGGCTTTTGCTAACCACTAATCGTTCATGAATAGTATGTGAATTGTCTGTGAAGTGAAAAATAACCGCAGAAGGCGCAATCCTTCTGCGGTTTGCTTTTATGCCGCCAGATTAGCCGCCACAAATTTCCAGTTCACCAGCGCCCAGAAGTGTTCCAGATAGTTCGGACGCGCATTACGGTAGTCGATGTAGTAAGCGTGTTCCCAGACATCCACGGTCAGCAGCGGGGTTGCATCGCTGGTCAGCGGCGTACCGGCGTTGCTGGTGGAAACAATCGCCAGGCTACCATCAGCGTTTTTCACCAGCCAGGTCCAGCCAGCACCAAAGTTTTTCGCTGCCGCGTCGGTGAATTTTGCTTTGAAATCAGCAAAGCTGCCGAAGGATTTAGCGATAGCTGCCGCCAGTTCACCTTCAGGTTCGCCGCCAGCGTTTGGTGCCAGGCAGTTCCAGTAGAAGGTGTGGTTCCAGACCTGAGCAGCGTTGTTAAAAACTCCGCCATCGGAAGAGCGAACGATCTCTTCTAAGGTCTTGCCTTCAAACGCGGTGCCTTTGATCAGGTTGTTGAGATTGGTGACGTAGGCCTGGTGGTGTTTACCGTAATGATATTCCAGGGTTTCTGCGGAAATGTGCGGCGCGAGGGCGTCTTTTGCATATGGTAATGCAGGTAATTCGAACGACATTGCTACTCTCCTTTTTATAGTTATACCCTTCATACTTCCAGCCGCATCTTTGTTGGCTGCCTGCACTTACCCCGGTCACGTACTATTTGTACGCTCCCGGGGATGCGCTTAGTTGCCGCGTTACTCGGCTTAAGCCTCGCCCCTTCGGGGCCAGCGCAAGCGCTGTTCAAAACGGCATAGCGTTTTGTGATACAACTGGAATTATTTTGGGTATAGTTCGCGCAATAACCATGTATTACGCAAGGTAATAGTAGCAAATTAAAAGATGTGGCAAAAGAGAGAGTTACCCCGCCGCAGAAGCGACGAGGCAGAATTAGCGAATGGTTTTTGGCGTCATGACGCGGCGCGCGCCAACGTAATGGCGTTCCCAGTAATCTTCACTCAGCGAGGTTATCTGAATATCGCGACCGGTGCGCGGGGACTGGATAAATTTACCGTTGCCGACATAGACACCAACGTGATCGGCGGTACCGCGCCCACGGGTGCGGAAGAAGACTAAATCACCGTTTTGCAGCTCACCGCGATCGACCGGGCGGGCATCGCGCAGATGATACATTTCATTAGCGGTACGCGGGATGTGAATCTTCACCAGATCTTTATAGGCGTAATAGACCAGACCACTGCAATCAAACCCGGTTCGCGGCGAAGTGCCGCCCCAGCGATAAGGTTTGCCAATCTGATCCATTAACTTTGACATGGCGGTGCTTTGCGCCTTTTGAACCCGAGCTTTATGCGCATCGGCGATGGTCAACTGAGGCTCATCAGTGACAGGTTTACAGCGGGTTTTATAGCCTTTGCGCACGACGCACTTTTTCTGCACGCTTGCTCTGGCGACTTTGCTTTCTGCCACCGATTTTGTCGAGCTAGCGCACTGCTTTTTGTAGCCTTTGCGCAATACGCATTTTTTGCTTGCACCGGCAACCTGACGGTTAAGCGCGGTTTGGCTTGAGGCGGTTGTGCGGGTAGGGGCTTTTGCGCGGCTGGCGGTCGATGTTTTCTTGCTGGAGGTTTTAGCGGTGGTCTTACTTTTGGAACTGGCTGCTTTTTTCTTACGCTCTGCGGTAGCGCCTTTGGCCGGATGTGCTTTTGGCGTAGCCGAAGCGTGCGTATGCCCGGAAGCATGCGCCAGCGGCGTAAATGAGATCGACGTAATAAGTAATGCACAGAGCGAAATCGCGATTTTGTTAAGACGCGCCACTGAGCAATCCCCTGATTAAATTACAGACATATACAGATGCCTGACGATGAATGACAAACCGCATCGATTCTAAAGCATAAAAACCCTGAGAGTTAATATTCTTTTGTATCTAAAGTGTCGTTTGGTTAACGATTGCAAAAAAATACGTCAGACAATAACCATGTCGCATGAAAAATGAGCAAAGCGCTCTTGCGTCAGACGATAAAATGATATTTTTGAGGCAACTTCTGGGCACAGAAGATAAAATGTGGAGAGTGACAAAAATGTTATTATCGGTCCTGCGTTCAGGACGCTACAATGACAAATTACTGCCGTAGAGAAGTTTAAGGAAGCAAGACAATGAGCACGACTTTAGAAAAAATCCAACATCAAATCGCTGAAAACCCAATCCTGCTGTACATGAAAGGGTCCCCGAAACTGCCAAGCTGCGGCTTCTCCGCCCAGGCCGTACAGGCGCTGTCTGCCTGTGGCGAACGTTTTGCTTACGTCGACATCCTGCAGAACCCGGACATCCGCGCAGAGCTGCCGAAATACGCAAACTGGCCGACTTTCCCGCAACTGTGGGTTGATGGCGAACTGGTTGGCGGTTGCGACATCATTATTGAGATGTATCAGCGCGGCGAACTGCAAACGTTGATCAAAGAAACGGCCGCTAAGTACAAGACTGACGAGCCGAAAGCAGATTAATTTTTGCTACCAATAAAAAAGCGACTTCTGGTGGAGTCGCTTTTTTTGTCTCTGCTATTCTTCAGCTACCGGTAACGGCCAGCCGCCAAGTCGTTTCCAACGATTGACGATTTCGCAAAACAGCTGCGCGGTTTGTTCGGTATCGTAAAGCGCCGAGTGCGCCTGAGTGCCATCAAATGCCATGCCCGCAGCAATGCAGGCCTTCGACAACACCGTCTGGCCGAGCGCAAGCCCGCTTAGTGCTGCCGTATCGAATGTTACGAACGGGTGGAAAGGGTTGCGCTTCAGGCTCGCGCGCTCGGCAGCCGCCATGGTAAAACTATGATCGAATGTGGCGTTATGGGCGACCATAATGGCACGGCTACAATCGCTCTCTTTCATCCCTTTGCGGATCATTTTGAAAATCGCGTGCAGAGCGTCATATTCGCTCACCGCACCGCGCTCAGGATCGTTCGGGTTAATCCCGTTAAAGGCCAGAGCTTCAGGCTGCAGGTTGGCACCCTCGAAAGGTTCAACATGAAAATGCAGCGTTTCGTCTGGCATTAGCCAGCCTTGCTCATCCATTTTCAACGTAATAGCGGCGATCTCCAGCAGGGCGTCGGTTTTGGCATTAAATCCCGCGGTTTCAACATCAATTACCACAGGATAGAAACCGCGAAAACGGTCGCACAGACCATTAAGTTGAGCGTTCTCGGACATCAGATTCTCTTAGCTGGAAAAAAGTAGCGCGCATTATGGCAAATTTTGCCACCGCTTGCAGCAGGAAGGGGGATAAAACAGCGGGCGCCGCCGATGGACGCCCGAAGAAGATTAGTTGCCGAGGCCTTTGCCGGCATCTTTCTCTTCAATCAGTTCAATTTTGTAACCATCCGGATCTTCGACAAAAGCGATAACCGTGGTGCCGCCTTTGACCGGACCCGCTTCACGCGTCACGTTGCCGCCGTTCTGGCGAATACGCTCACAGGCTTGCGCCGCGTTATCAACGCTTAGCGCGATATGGCCGTATGCGCTGCCGAGATCGTATTTATCAACGCCCCAGTTGTAGGTCAGCTCGATAACGGCGGTATCGCTTTCTTCGCCGTAACCCACGAATGCCAGTGAGTATTTGTACTCAGTGTTTTCGCTGGTACGCAGCAGTTTCATGCCCAGCACGTTGGTGTAAAACTCAATCGAACGTTGCAGGTCGCCAACGCGCAGCATGGTGTGAAGTAAGCGCATAATGTCCCCTATGCAGTTTATTTTGATACATCAGAGCGTTAAGTATAGCGGCGATAACCCGCCGCTATCAATGCAATGGAGGGATTACAGAGTAGGATAATCGGTATAGCCTTCCGCGCCACCGCCGTAGAAGCTTTCCGGGCGCTGTTCATTCAGTGCGACTTTTTTCTGTAAACGCGCAACCAGATCTGGGTTGGCGATATAGTCCCGACCAAAAGCGACGGCATCAATCAGGCCTTTGCCGATCAGATCGTTGGCTTTTTCTACCGTATACGCGCCTGCGCCGATAATTGCGCCTGGGAAACGGTCGCGCACTTTCTGGCGGAATTCATCGCTATACGGTTGGCCGCCTGCCCAGTCCGGTTCGGACATATGCAGGTAGGCAATACCGCGTTTAGCCAGCTCTTCAATCAGATACAGCGCATCGGCTTCTTCGTCCGGCCCGTTGTCGACATTCTGGAAGCTACCGATTGGCGAGACGCGAATACCGATACGGTCAGCACTCCACTCTTTGCTCACCGCATCAACGACTTCCAGCACCAGGCGAGCACGATTTTCAACGCTGCCGCCGTACTGATCGGTACGATGGTTAGAGGAAGGGGACAGGAACTGATGCAGCAGATATCCGTGGGCCGAGTGCAGTTCAACAAGGTCAAAACCGGCATCGCGAGCGTTCCCGACCGCCTGACGGAAATCATCAACGATCCCGGGGATCTCTTCGATTTCAAGCGCGCGTGGCATAGAGGTATCAACACGAATCGCGTGGCCATGCTCATCGCGCAGCGAAGTGCGGGTACCGGCGCTAAACGCTGATGGCGCAACCGGTGCCTGGCCGCCAGGCTGGATGCTGTTATGCGAAATGCGTCCGGTGTGCCACAGCTGAACGGCAATACGACCGTTTTCGGCATGCACACCAGCGGTGATTTTCGTCCACGCCGCAATCTGTTCCGGGCTGTGCAGGCCAGGGGCGCCAGCATAGCCTTTCGCCTGAGCGGAGATCTGCGTAGCTTCGGAAATAATCAAGCCGGAGCTGGCGCGCTGGCGGTAGTATTCGCCCATCAGAGGGGTCGGAATATCGCCCGGTTCAATGCTACGCAGACGCGTCAGCGGAGCCATGAATACGCGGTTAGGTACGGTGACCGCACCGACTTTCAATGGGGTAAACAATTTAGATTCTGACATAATGACTCCTGAGTAGACCGGTCGTCTTGAAACTGGTTAAATAAAAACGCCTGTTACACGGCAGGCGCAGCAATAATATTTTTAGCGTGGGCAAGGGCGCTTTCCAGCGGCGTCGCGCTACGGGTAATCTTGGCCTGCAAATTGGCCCCCAGCCACAGAGAGTAAAGCACCTGGGACAGAGTCAACGCATCGCCAGCGAACATCAGACTGCCTTCCTGACGGCCTTTCTCCAGGGCATCACCCAGCAGAACGATAATCTGGCTGGCACCTTTATCCATCGCGGTACGCATGTCTTCCGACAGATCGCACACCTCTGCCGACAGCTTCACCGTCAGACAACCGCTGATAATACCCTGTTGGCAAAACTGGGTCAGCGTATGCTGGTAGTAGGCCAACAGACGATCGCGATAGTTCCCCTCGCCGTGGTCGAAATGCTCGACCAGGCGCTGAAGATATCCGGCGTAATGGTATTCAAGCAGGGCCACGCCATACGCTTCTTTTGAGCGGAAGTAGTGGTAGAAAGAGCCTTTCGGCACTTCTGCTGTTTTCAATAATTCGCTCAGGCCCATACCGGTGAAGCCCCGCTGCATGCAGAGCTGCTCGCCGGTGACCAGGATATGTTCGCGGGTCGTACATTCACTGTGCTTGTTCATGGGGCTCACTGTAATAGACCGATTGGTCTAATGCAAGCAATTATTAAAAATGCCGCCTGGCGCAGAGGCTGGTGAACAAAATTTGCGAATGATGAGTGAAACGTCTTCAATAAAGAAAGAGAAAGATGGCAGGAGAGGCGAAGTGGCTGAACAACTGGAGTTCTTTCCGGTACAAAGTCCGTGCCGGGGGATTTGTCAGTCAGATGAACGCGGCTACTGTCGGGGTTGCCTGCGCAGCCGTGATGAGCGTTTTAACTGGCAAAAAATGAGCGATGTGCAAAAGCAGGACGTATTGCGTCTATGCCGGCAACGCTGGCTGCGCAAATTACGCGCAACCAAACAGGATAGTGCGGAAGAACCGCAGCAACCCTCACTGTTTTAAGCACGAAACTGCGTATACTCAGAACACTTTTTTGTTGAGGAAGCTGTTATGGTTCAGCGTATTGCTATGGCTCCGCAGGGGCCGGAATTCTCTCGTTTTGTGATGGGCTACTGGCGTCTGATGGACTGGAATATGTCCGCTAAAGAGCTGGTTGGCTTTGTTGAGCAACACCTGGATCTGGGTATCACGACCATTGATCACGCCGATATTTATGGTGATTATCGGTGTGAGGCGGCGTTTGGCGAGGCGTTGAAGCTGGCCCCGCATCTGCGTAGCCGGATGGAAATCGTCACTAAATGCGGGATCGCCACCCGGGCGCGGGCAGAAAACACCATCGGCCACTATATTACCGACCGCGACCATATTGTGCAGAGCGCGGAACAATCGCTGCGCAATCTGGCTACCGATCATCTCGACCTGCTGCTGATTCATCGCCCGGACCCGTTGATGAATGCCGACGAGGTTGCGGAAGCCTTCCTGGCGCTGCATCACAGCGGTAAAGTACGCCACTTTGGCGTCTCTAACTTCACGCCAGCTCAGTTTACTCTGCTACAGTCTCGCCTGCCGTTTACCCTGGCGACGAATCAGGTGGAAATTTCTCCGGTTCATCAGCCGCTATTGCTTGATGGTACGTTAGATCAGCTGCAGCAACTGCGCATCCGGCCCATGGCCTGGTCCTGCCTCGGCGGCGGTCGCTTGTTTAACGAAGAAAGTTTCCAACCACTGCGTGATGAACTGGCCCGTGTGGCTCAGGAACTAAATGCCGAAAGCATTGAGCAGGTGGTATATGCCTGGATCCTGCGCTTACCTTCGCAGCCGCTGCCGATTATCGGCTCTGGAAAGATTGAGCGCGTGCGCTCTGCGTTGGTGGCTGAGAAGCTCAATATGACTCGCCAGCAGTGGTTCCGCATCCGCAAAGCGGCGTTAGGCTACGACGTTCCGTAACCATTCAAAAGCCTGGTATCTCTGAATTGATTCGCAGAGATACCGTTTATGAGTCAAAGCAAATCAGCTCGTTCTTTCGGTAATCGTTCCGGCAATCGGGGCCTGTTCAAGCTGCGATAGCGCGCACCACAGTCGCCAGATAACCGCCGCCAGCTCTCTTGCCGCGGGCTGGTGGTGGTGATTGAGCGCGTCGCAAATGCGCTGCAATTCCTGAAGTGTTGAGGCGAGCGGTCGCTGCTGCACGCCGCGTTCGCTCATTACGTCGCGCAGCAGGCTAATACACAAATCGCGTACCTGCGAGAGCGGGTCGGACCGTGTTTCCCATTCGCGAAGCTGCCAGACCACGTGGGAGCAGTTGAGCAGCACTACGCCCCAACGCAGCAGCCAGCGGCGTGCCAGCGCATCCTGACTGTTACTGAGTTGGCTGATGTGATGATAAACCAGCGATTCAAATTCGTGTTCGCTATGTTGCGGGCGGCGGCTTAATTGGTCGACAAAGTGACGCCGTAACGCCCGAATGTGCCGGCGACTTTTACGCGCGTCAGAACCCGGACTGATAATTGCGAAGGCCAGCCAGGCAAGACCTACTCCGATGATTTTGCCTAAATTATCGTTGAGAAATGAAGCGTAATCATAGACCGGAGGATTGGTTACCGCGATAAATGAACCCATAAAGACAATCAGTTGTCCCCAGAGTCCGGCGAATTTGGGCATCTGCAATTTAAGCAGTTGCATGGTCGTCAGTAGCGGGAACAGAAACAGCAAAAATTGCCATAAATCGGTTATCTGCACCATCAGACCGAATTTAACCACGAAGCTGAACAGCGAGAGCAGGACCAGCGTGCGCATTAAAAGCGTTAATGACTTAAACGGCGAAGGTGACACCGAGTAGAGCACGCAGCAGATGGCTGCCAGGGTCAGAGCGGCGGCGCAGGCCTGCCATTGGGTGCTAATTCCCCAGGCACCCACCATCACCAGCGCGAAAAACGTACGTACACCGTTCCAAAGCGCTTCAGCTTGATCGGTATGGCGAGTCAGTGCAGGTGCTGAAGGAACGTTAAATTCGGTCACCACGGTGGCGTTTTCGATGCGCTTAATCCATCTGCTGCTCTCCAGATAGAGACGGCAGAAATAGCGCAGACGCTTCCAGAAGGCGATATGTCGATAGTCCGCTTCGGCGGGAGGGGCCAGGGGGGCAATGAGCTTCGCGATGCTATAGCTGTCGGTCCCTGAATGGGTCAACTCGTTCAGCAACGCTTCCAGAACCTCACGGGTGTTGGCGGGTGCCGCAGGCCAGTTGAGTAGCATTCGCCGCAGGCTTGAAATCACGCTAGTCATTCGCAACTGCTGATGTAGTAGGTAGTTGAGCAGTGGATTCTGCCGACGAAAGCGATAGTGACTCCAGAACGCCTGAATGCGCAGCAGATTCATGGTCAGAATTTGCCCAATCACACTTTCATGCGCGGTGCGGATCGCATCAGTGGTTTCCGGAACCCACAACATGCTGGCGTGCTCTAACAGCCGGGCATGCATGTTCTTCAGGGCGGTCAGTAGCGTCGTACCATCTGAGGTGCTCGGTAAAATCATCATCATCAGACCGCCGCAAAGAATACCCACGATCACTTCGCAGACCCGCGACTGGGCGATGGTCCACAGTTCGTTAGCATCAGTGATATTGATAACCGGAAAGGCGATGATGGCGCAGGTATAACCGGCGAGCTGGAAGGCGTAGGCAACGTTGTTGGTATACATTGCGCAGGCCCAGGTACAGAGTGCTATCCACGCCGAAATGCTAAACAGAAACAGCCAGGGATCGTTTAGGGTATGTCCGGCCAGCAGCAACGCCGCGCAGGCGCCGAGCAAGCTGCCCGCAATGCGCCCGAAGCTTTTACTGATCACGCCGCCGACGGTTGGAAAGCTCACGACGGCGGCAGAAGTCATCGCCCAGTAGGGCTCATCGAGATTCAGCCAATAGGCGATGCTGAGCGCCAGGCACATCGCGATTCCGTTACGCAGAGCATAGCGCCACTGCGGACGGCTGGCCTTAATCCACGGGAGCGAGCGCCACGTCAGGGCCTGCACCTTCATTACTGTGGGCCAATGGCGACGGTACAGGTGGTACCGGAAACCAGCGTGGTATCCGATGGTAAGCTGTCAAACTCAATGCGCACCGGGACGCGCTGGGCCAGGCGGACCCACGGAATATTTGGCTTAATGTCCGCAACCAGACCGCCTCCGCTTGCAACGCTTTGATCGACAATCGCACGACCGATACTACCTACGTGACCCTGTAACTTTTGTTTGCTGCTGTAAAGAATGATTTGTGCACTATCGCCCGGACGGATATTGCGCAGCTTGGTTTCTTCAAAATAGCCGACCACGTAAAAAGAGTGACTATCAACGAGAGCAAAAACCGGATGACCCACGGAAGCGTAGTCGCCAACGCGAGTCGATAGGTTGGTCACCCAGCCATCTACCGGGGCTTTAATTTCAGTTTGTGCAAGTTGCCACTGAGCGTGATCAAGGCTGGCCTGCGCGACGTCAATCACCGCTTTTGCGGCCTCAAGGTTAGTATTTGCGGTATTAAGGGCGGTATTGGCATTTTCCAGATCTTCCGCCGAGATAAAATTCTGCGACAAATTACGCCGACGGTTGGCATCGCTCGCCGCTTTCTTCTGTTCAGCTTTGGCTTTCGCCACTTCAGCTTTTGCTTTGGCTAACTGTGCCTGGGCGTTGAGAACGGCAATTTTATAGGGGGTATCGTCAATTCTGAACAGGACATCCCCGGCTTTAACCAATTGGTTGTCGCGAACGTTTAACTGCAGGATGCTACCGGAAACCTGTGGGGTGACTCCCACCTGTTCGGCGCGAACCTTTCCGTCGCGGGTCCAGGGGGATTGGGTGTAGTAATTCCAGACTAGCCAGGCGGCAATGATGGCCAGCGCGACGACCAGTAAAGTGGATAGGTATTTTAATTTCTTCATGGAATGAATATTACCAGGCAGTCAGTAAAACCAGCGCCAGACAGACAGAGAGCGCAAACAGGGACAGGTCCATTAGCAGGGGATGCCAAATCTCACCTGCGTACATCCAGTCGCGAAGCTGACGGTGAATCATCAACCAGATAAAGAAGCCCAACAGGACAGCTTTAAAGATAGGGGGAAAGTAGACAGAAGCGCCAAATACCAGGTCCTGGAGCGACAATCCGGCAGTGTTGAGACTCAGTTTCACAAGCAAAAATCCTTGCCGTTGCAGGAGAAATGTTCAGGTTATGCGATTATTCACATTGTAAATCATTGTCTTGATTTTAGTGAATCAGGTAATTCATTTGTTTTGATAATTTAAATGCTGCACACTATTCTAAAATCAGTATAATAACTTAGCAAGCTAATTATAAGGAGATGAAATTGGAATCGCCACTTGGTTCTGATCTGGCACGTTTGGTACGCGTTTGGCGCGCGCTAATCGACCATCGCCTGAAACCTCTGGAGTTAACGCAGACACACTGGGTCACTCTGCATAACATTCATCAGCTGCCGCCTGAACAGTCGCAGATTCAGCTGGCGAAAGCCATTGGTATCGAACAGCCATCGCTGGTCCGCACGCTTGACCAACTGGAGGAGAAAGGCCTTATTTCTCGCCAGACTTGCGCAAACGATCGGCGGGCAAAACGTATCAAGCTTACGGAAAAAGCCGAGCCGCTGATCAACGAAATGGAAGAGGTGATCGGCAAAACGCGTGATGAAATTCTGGCAGGTGTTTCCGCACAAGAAGTGGAAACGTTGCTCAATTTGATTCGTAAACTTGAACACAATATCCTCGATCTCCAGGCAAAAGATTGACCTTGTGAGGCCTTGAGTAGTTTCAAGGCCTCCTTTTTATTTATATTATTCATGCCAAACGATAACGCGATTGCGGCCGTTATTTTTGGCTTCATACATCGCTTCATCTGCGCGTCGAACGCACTCCTCTGCTGAAATGTCAGTGTTCTGCGTGGTGAAAACCCCCATACTGATGGTCATTCTTTCCGGTAGCTCAGCTCGTTCTTCACTGATGGTCAGGCGGATGCGTTCAGCAATGGCCAGCGCCTCTTTGACACCTGTATTCACCAGGAGTAAAGCAAACTCCTCGCCGCCGATACGTGCGGCTGCGTCGTGCTGCCGTACGCTGTTTTGCAGAACGCTGGCTGCAAACTGAATCACCTTATCCCCCTGTAAGTGCCCGTAGTTATCGTTGATGCGCTTGAAATGGTCGAGATCGCTAACAATGACCGATAGCGGCTGCGAAGCAGAGACCTTCGGTAGTAACCCATTAAGAGTGTCGTAAAAATAGCTGCGGTTATACAGCCGGGTCAGAGGGTCGCGAATAGAGTTTTGGTAGGAGCGGATATACTTGTTATTTGATTCGCGATAGAGCATAAAAACATCGCCGAGCAGCACTAAAATCAGAAACAGGGTGCTTAGCGTTTCAAAGAAGCGAGCCTGATTCCAAGTGTGATTGATATCGTGAACTGTGGAGAGCAGAACGAACAGTGTAAATATATAGGTAGTGCAAAAAAAAGCGCCGCTGTACCAGAATATATTACGAAGTCGAGTCTGCCCAACAAGTAAAGTCAGCGTTAATGACCATATAATAATTAATACCCAGCCAATTCGGCTATGCCAAAGCGGCGTAAAGGTGAAGGTCAAGTTATCAATGAACTCTATGTTTAACCACGGCGAGTGGCTAGAGTGAATCCATGATAATGCTAATATAATACTGATAAATATGACACAGCTGCTGAGTACTGCAGCGTGCGTTTTCCATGAATTAATCGTTCTGTGACGGATACGATATAAAATAATCGACGTCATAAATAGCACTGCCATCATGATGTTGCGAAAAAAATAAAAAATCAGCGCATCATTTTGATTGACGACGCGACCCTGACCGCACATCAGCCAGTCAGGATAGCTACTGATCGTACCCAGCATCAGCAAGGCCGAACAGGCAAAAGCGAAAGCGATCGGCGCCAGGTACAGCCTTTTTTTGTCACAGAGATATTTCATCGCCATAAAACAGGCGACGGTAATATGAAAACTCATCAATGAAATAGTCAATACCGGGAAAAGCATCGACGATGTTGTAGATATATGATGAATTAATGAACCGGCAAGGAAATTAATCGTAATAATAGAAAGGCCGCAAACAGCGACGTAAAGACATATCCGGTGAGATAATTTTTTCAAGTCAACAAGCATAGTCAGCATCCCTAAGTAAAAGGGCGAAAGTAAAACGACGCAATTGTCGTAAATTGTGTAGTAAATACAGGCTGAGCGTACTTGATAATGATGTTTGAATTATTGAGCAGGCGCAAACAGTCGAAGGGGAACAGGAATAAAAATTTAAATATATTCTCTTTATTTATATATTTAGGTAAATAATACTTTATTTGTATAAATATGCGGCCCGTGAGGACCGCATAAGCATGTTTTAGCGTGGGGAAACGGTAACCTGGCTACCGCTGCCGGCAATCGCTACGCGCTGGCCGACGGAGAATGGCGTGCTGCCTTGTTTCTGCACTACCATGATGGTATTGCCATCATCTTTGCGGATTTCCAGCTCAACGCCCTGGGTTTTGTTCATCGCACCCTGTACACCCTGACCCGCTACGCCACCGGCGACTGCGCCTGCTGCCGTTGCCAGTGAACGACCGGTACCGCCACCGATGGTGTTACCAAGGAAGCCGCCGAGAACTGCACCACCAATAGCACCAATCGCATTGTTCTCGTCACCGCCCTGAATCTGGACTGCACGGGTATGCACAATGGTGCCGTAGGTCACGCTTTGGACCTGTTTGGCTTCAGATGCGGAGTAAACGTCACCAGACAGGCCGCTGCTGCTGACACAACCTGCGAGTGTAAAACCAATCATCGAGACAGCCAAAACACGTAAAATCATTTATGAATCTCCTGTTCACCAAGAAGCGTTCTATTGAACTTCCTTGTAGCCAATTATATGGCATTTAAGCGTCTGCTGGCATAGCAGATGCGTGGACTATACAAAAAATAATAATCAGAGTCGTCTCAACCTAAACTAAACATAAGTTCTTTACGCTAAGAACAATCGCACTGCTTGTATTGTTAAAAAATATTATAGCAGCATAGCATTGACCACCCGTTTATGGTGGAGTGTGGATATACGAGAGTCATGGAATGAAGGAAAGCGTATGAAATCAGGTCGCTTTATCGGCGTAATGTCCGGGACCAGTCTTGATGGTGTTGATGTTGTTCTCGCAGCAATTAATGAAAACCTGGTCGCTCAGCAGGCCAGCCTGACGTATCCCATCCCCATTGCTATTAAAGAAGATATTCTGGCTATCTGTCAGGGACAGCAGTTGACGCTGTCGCAACTGGGTCGGCTTGATACGCGCCTCGGGCGGCTGTTTGCCGATGCGGTTCTGGCGCTGATGCGTCAGGAGAATTTGCAGGCATCGGAAATCATCGCCATTGGCTGTCACGGTCAGACGGTGTGGCATGAGCCTACAGGTGATGCGCCGCATACCATGCAAATTGGCGACAACAACCAGATTGCCGCACACACCGGGGTGACGGTGGTAGGGGATTTTCGCCGCCGCGATATGGCGCTTGGCGGGCAGGGCGCACCTTTGGTTCCGGCATTCCACCATGCGCTGCTGGCACACCCGGTAGAGCGGCGTATGATTCTCAACATTGGCGGCATTGCCAACCTCTCTTTGCTGGTGCCTGGGCAGCCGGTACGCGGCTACGATACCGGCCCTGGCAATATGCTCATGGATGCCTGGATTTGGCGTCAGTGCGGCAAGCCCTATGATAAAGACGCGCAATGGGCCAGTGAGGGTAGAACTTTGCTGCCGCTGCTGCAGGACATGTTAAGCGATCCGTGGTTTGCGCTGCCCGCGCCGAAGAGTACCGGACGTGAATACTTTAACTACGGCTGGCTGGCGCAGCATTTAGCGCGGTATCCGGGACTGCGTGCTCAGGATGTGCAGACTACGCTGACGGAACTGACTGCCGTGAGCATCAGTGAGCAGGTGCTGCTCAGCGGCGGTTGTGAGCGTCTGTTGGTATGCGGTGGCGGTGCGCGTAACCCGCTGTTGATGGCGCGTCTGGCGGCGCTGCTGCCGGGAACTGAAGTGTCGACCACCGATGAGGCGGGGATCAGCGGTGATGATATGGAGGCATTAGCTTTCGCGTGGCTGGCATGGCGCACCCTCGCCGGATTACCGGGAAACCTGCCTTCTGTCACTGGTGCTTCGCAAGCCTCTGTGCTGGGCGCTATTTTTCCGGCAAATCCACCGCAGAATCGGAGTTAACTGAAATCATCCGCCGGTATTTATTTGTAAACTGGATATCGTTGAAGGAGGGCGTAATGCTCTCCTGGACCGGGAAAGTCGAAGGCGAACTGATGAAAAAAATTCTTATCCTTGCTGTACCTTTTATGCTCGCGGGCTGTAGCTACTACAACCAGTTTGTCGAGCGGATGAATACGGACACGCTGGAGTATCAGTGTGACCAGAAGCCGTTGACCGTCCATCTGAATAACACCCGCCAGCAGGTCAGCTTTATTTACGATAACCAGCAGCTGAATTTGCCGCAGGGGTTATCTGCATCCGGCGCTCGCTATACCGATGGCGTTTACGTTTTCTGGTCTAAAGGCGATAGCGCAACCGTCTATAAACGCGACAGCGTTGTGCTGGAAAACTGCCAGCTACAGGCCGCCAAACGTTGAGATTTCAGTCCTGGGGGCGCACAATGACGCCACCCTTTGACTACTTTCTCAATTGCCATGTCTGATAACGACGAATTGCAGCAAATCGCGCATCTGCGCCGTGAGTATACCCGTGGTGGCCTGCGTCGCCACGACCTTCCCGCCGAACCTTTGGCGCTATTTGAACGTTGGTTGCGTCAGGCTTGTGACGCGAAACTTGCCGATCCTACGGCAATGGTTGTCGCGACTGTTGATGAAAACTCGCAGCCTTACCAGCGCATCGTTTTGCTAAAGCATTACGATGAACGCGGTCTGGTGTTCTACACCAACCTTGGCAGCCGCAAAGCGCACCAGATTGAAAAAAATCCCCGTATCAGCCTGCTTTTTCCATGGCACATGCTGGAGCGCCAGGTGATGGTTATTGGCAAAGCGGAGCGTCTCTCGACGCTGGAAGTGGTGAAGTATTTCCACAGCCGGCCACGCGATAGCCAGATTGGTGCCTGGGTGTCACAGCAATCTAGCCGCATTTCAGCTCGCGGTATCCTCGAGAGCAAATTCCTTGAACTGAAGCAAAAGTTCCAGCAGGGCGAAGTGCCGTTGCCGAGCTTCTGGGGCGGATTCCGCGTCAGCATTGAGCAGATGGAGTTCTGGCAGGGCGGAGAACATCGCCTGCACGACCGTTTTCTCTACCAACGACAAAACAGTAGCTGGCAAATCGACCGACTGGCACCATAAAGGACGCAAAATGTTGTGTTAAGCGCTGGTGCTACGTGGCATGGCGCTTTATTCTATACGCTTCATTTTTCAAGCTGCATCCTTATTTAGCTGCGCCAGCCCACCTCAGCCACTGATCTCAGTAGCCTTCGGGGCTTCATATGGCTGCCGCCGCAATGCAGCTAGAACAATTTTGCATAGATGTTTTTTTCGCGTCTGGCGAAAAGTCGTGTACCGGCAGAGGTGCAGTCGTTTATAGATGGAGAATTTGATGGCAAGCAGTAACTTGATTAAACAATTGCAAGAGCGGGGGCTGGTAGCCCAGGTGACGGACGAGGAAGCGTTAGCAGAGCGACTGGCGCAAGGCCCGATCGCGCTCTATTGCGGCTTCGACCCTACCGCCGACAGCTTGCACTTGGGGCATCT
The DNA here is from genome assembly GCF_027492335.1 of Klebsiella sp. NCBI lineage: Bacteria > Pseudomonadati > Pseudomonadota > Gammaproteobacteria > Enterobacterales > Enterobacteriaceae > Klebsiella > Klebsiella sp. The sequence goes on from NZ_JAPUEW010000042.1 coordinate 119,237, forward strand.
TGTTCCATTGTTATGCCTGAAACGCTTTCAGCAGGCAGGCCACAAGCCTGTTGCGCTGGTTGGTGGCGCAACGGGCCTGATTGGCGACCCGAGCTTTAAAGCCGCCGAGCGTAAACTGAACACCGCAGACACCGTGCAGGAGTGGGTCGATAAAATCCGCAAACAGGTCGCGCCTTTCCTCGATTTTGATTGTGGCGATAACTCCGCCATTGCCGCGAATAACTACGACTGGTTTGGCGGCATGAACGTGCTGACTTTCCTGCGTGATATCGGCAAGCACTTCTCTGTTAATCAGATGATCAACAAAGAAGCGGTCAAGCAGCGTTTGAACCGTGACGATCAGGGTATCTCTTTTACCGAGTTCTCTTACAACCTGCTGCAGGGTTATGATTTTGCCTGCCTGAACGAACTGCACGGTGTGGCGCTGCAGATCGGCGGTTCCGACCAGTGGGGTAACATTACCTCTGGTATCGACCTGACCCGCCGTCTGCACCAGAACCAGGTATTCGGTCTGACCGTTCCGCTGATCACCAAAGCTGACGGCACTAAATTCGGTAAAACCGAAGGCGGCGCAGTATGGCTGGATCCGAAGAAAACCAGTCCGTACAAGTTCTACCAGTTCTGGATCAACACTGCGGATGCAGACGTTTATCGCTTCCTGAAGTTCTTTACCTTTATGGACATTGCCGAGATCAATGCCCTTGAAGAAGAAGACAAAAATAGCGGTAAAGCGCCTCGTGCCCAGTATGTGCTGGCAGAGCTTGTCACGCGTTTGGTTCACGGTGAAGAAGGTCTGGTGGCGGCAAAACGCATCACCGAAAGCCTGTTCAACGGTAATTTGAGTGACCTGAGCGAAGCTGATTTCGAACAGCTGGCGCAGGATGGCGTGCCGATGATCGAAATGGAAAAAGGTGCCGACCTGATGCAGGCGCTGGTGGATTCTGACCTGCAGCCGTCTCGTGGTCAGGCACGTAAAACCATCGCCTCTAATGCAGTGACCATCAACGGTGAAAAACAGTCTGACCCGGAATATTTCTTCCAGGACAGTGATATTTTGTTTGGTCGCTACACATTACTGCGCCGCGGTAAGAAAAATTACTGTCTGGTCTGCTGGAAGTAATTGCGTAAAGGCAGGGGCGTGGGAAACCACGCCCCTTATTTTTTGCTGTCAGGTAATCAAGATGAAGAATATCCTCGCCATCCAGTCTCACGTTGTGTTTGGCCATGCCGGCAATAGCGCCGCTGAATTTCCGATGCGTCGTCTTGGCGTTAACGTCTGGCCGCTTAATACCGTCCAATTCTCCAACCATACTCAGTACGGAAAATGGACCGGATGCGTGATGCCGCCAGCGCACCTAACGGAAATTGTTCAGGGTATCGCTGATATTAACCAACTACAGCGCTGTGATGCTGTGCTGAGCGGTTATCTGGGGTCTGCCGAACAGGGCGAGCACATTCTCGGTATTGTGCGCCAGGTTAAAGCCGCCAATCCGGCCGCAAAGTATTTTTGCGACCCGGTCATGGGACATCCTGAAAAGGGGTGTATCGTAGCACCTGGCGTAGCGGAGTTTCACGTGCGTTATGCACTACCGGCGAGCGATATTATCGCGCCAAACCTGGTTGAACTGGAGATCCTTTGCGGGCATCCAGTGGCCAACGTCAGCGAAGCGGTTGCTGCGGCGCGCGAGCTGATTGTTCAGGGGCCGGAAGTGGTGCTGGTCAAGCATCTCTCGCGTGCTGGTTTGAGCATGGACCGTTTTGAAATGCTGCTGGTCACTGCAGATGAAGCCTGGCACATCAGCCGTCCGTTGGTGGATTTTGGCATGCGCCAGCCGGTGGGCGTAGGCGATGTCACCAGCGGTTTGCTGCTGGTTAAACTGCTGCAAGGGGCTAATCTGCGCGATGCGCTGGAGCATGTTACCGCGGCAGTCTATGAAATCATGCTGGCGACAAAAAATATGCAGGAATATGAGCTTCAGGTGGTGGCGGCGCAGGATCGTATCGCTCAGCCGGAGCATTACTTTAGCGCCACGCAGCTTTAAGCGTGAAGAGCTTGCCCGACGAGCGTCGGGCAAGTATTTGCCTTACTTCAGGCCTTCGGCTTCCAGCGCTGCGGCGACGGCAGGGCGCGCGGCAACATGCTTCATCCAGGCCGAAATGTTGCTATAACCTTCCATATCCAGCTTCACGGCATACGCCCAGCGAAGCACGGTGAACAGATAGCCGTCGGCGATGCTGAAACGGTGCCCGTTAAGCCACTCTTTATCCTGCAGGCACTCATCAACATACTGCATTTTTTTATCAAGCTGCGCACGAGCGATGGGTTTGAAATCCTCCGGCGTATCCGGGCGGAATAGCGGGGTGAAGCCTTTATGCAGCTCTGTCGCCACGTAGTTTAACCATTCCAGCGTCTGATAACGGGCAATGGAACCCACCGGGGCCAGTAGCTGGCGGTCAGGCACGCGATCGGCGATATATTGCATGATAGCCACGCCTTCAGTCAGCAGCACATCATCATCCAGCAGCAGCGCTGGAACCTGCCCCTTGGGGTTGATCTGCAGATAATCATCCCCGTTTTCGAGGCGTTTTTTCATGACGTCAACGCCCTGCAAGGTGAAATCCAGCCCGCTTTCGCGCAGCGCGATATGCGAAGCAAGAGAACAAGCGCCGGATTTGTAGAACAGTTTCATCGATAACTCCTCGTGGCTACGGTTTTCTGTATGTTAGTCCGCTCAGGGGCAAAAAAAAACCGCTAACAGAGCGTTAGCGGTTTAAATTTTGGGGTTTTCCCGGATAGCTTACGCAGTAGCGGTATCGCTGGCTTTCGCTGTTTTGTCGTCATCCAGGGTCATGCGGTTCAGCTTCGGTGCTGTCAGCAGCATCAGGATGGCGATCACGCCGGTTGCTACACCGATATGCAGGAACACGCGACCGTACACTTCCAGAGACATCAGCGGGTCAGTCACGTCTTCTGGTACTGCCATCATATTCGCGACATAGCCGCCGATGAGGTTAGCGCCAGCGGTTGTCAGGAACCAACTGCCCATGATGAAGCCCATCAGACGCTGTGGAACCAGCTGTGCAACCATGGCCAGGCCCAGGCCTGAGATCATCAGTTCACCAATACTCTGCAGGCCGTAGCTGATAACCAGCCAGCTGACGTTAACGATACCAGCATCGCTGGCGAACTTAGCGCCCAGCGGCAGCACGAGGAACGCGCCAGAGCACAGAACCATACCAATAGCGAACTTCATCGGCATCGGTAAGGTATCGCCCATTTTGTTATAAATAGCGGCCAGAATCGGGCTACCGATAATGATCCAGAATGGGTTCAGCGCCTGATACTGTTCAGGTTCGAACGCGATGCCCAGCAGCGAGTGTTCAACGTTACGAATCGCAAAGAAGTTCAGAGAAGTTGGCATCTGGCTATACAGGACGAAGAAGATAATCGCCTGCAGCATCAGAATGAATGCCACGACCATTTTACGCCGTGCGGCGCCCTGCATCGATAAGGCTTCTTTAGCGAAGATAAAGACGATAACCAGTGCCACCACACCCAGCGCCATACGAGCGATACCCTGGTTGTGCAGCAGCCAGGTGGCGATCGCTACCAGAATCACCACACCGACGATAGTCGCCAGCAGTTTACCCACGTTAACGGGTTCAAAGTCAGGTTTAGAGCCGTACTGTTTCACCCAACGCTGACAGAAGGCAAAGTTGATAATAGTGATCACCAGGCCTACGAAGCTCAGCGCGAACGCGACGCTCCAGCCAAATTTTGCCGCCAGCCATGGCGTGGCCAGCATAGAGAAGAAGGAACCGATATTGACGGACATATAGTACATGGTAAATGCACCGTCCAGACGCGGGTCGTTCTTGTCATAGCAGGTAGAGAGCAGGGAAGACGGGTTGGCTTTAAACAGGCCGTTACCGACGGCGATAGTCGCCATACCTATATAAACGATAGAAGCATCGTGCCCGGACCAGGCGACGAGAGCGTAACCGATAGCCAGAACGATGGCACCGAGCATAATGACGCGTTTAGTGCCCAGTACTTTGTCGCCCAACCAGCCGCCGATAGCCACCAGACCGTATACCAGGGCGCTAAAGGAGGAGAACAGAGTGATAGAGTCCGCTTCTGACATACCCAGCTGTTTTACCAGGTAAACGGCCATGATCCCTTGCAGGCCGTAGAAACCAAAACGCTCCCATAACTCAATGGAGAAGATGAGATAGAACGCGCGTGGTTGTTTGAAAGCGTTCAAACTGACGCTTTCTGTTGGTTTATTGTTTGCAGTAGACACAAATACCTCTTTTTTTACATCCCATATTAACGGGGGGTGTTCGGGGCGCAATCTTAGAAGACCGCCGCCTTTATAGTTATTCTGGAGGGAAAACGGCAAGTAATGTTCACTATCCTGCCCCTTCAGGCAATAGCTTTGCAATAATCTGTTACATATATCCTGTGCGTTATAATACACCGCCTATTCAAATGTTATGCAGAGTTAAATTTCATCGTTTGGCGAATGGAAGAGTTTTTATCTGTTGAGATCCGAAATTTATCGCATAATGGCAATATGTTCTGCTGTTTGCGCTTGCATCCAGTCATATAACCCATAATCCTAAAAAATGATGGGGTATTGTGTTGGCATTTAAGGTAAGGGTATTTGAATCAGCAGATTTACGTATTAATACATTAACAGTAAATTAACAAAAGTGTTGATGGGTGATCTGGATCACAAATATATAGAAATTTTGACTCTGAAAAAAATGAATAACCTGTCTGGTGGTTATATCGCCGAATAATCAGCCAGTACATAGGCGAAACTATGGCGTTAATGGCGAGGGGATGAGTGATTAAACAGGGTCATAACCACAGGTTGGGTTATGACCCTGGGTTTTGTTAAGGATAGACCTTCTCTTTGAACTCGCAAAGATCTTCAATCAGGCAAGAACCGCAGCGCGGTTTGCGAGCGATGCAGGTATAGCGACCGTGCAGAATAAACCAGTGGTGACAGTCTACTTTGAATTCGGCAGGAACCACCTTCAACAACTTTTCTTCGACTTGTTCAACGTTTTTACCGGGGGCAAATTGTGTCCGATTGCAAACGCGGAAGATATGCGTATCAACGGCGATTGTCGGCCAGCCGAAGGCGGTGTTAAGCACTACGTTGGCAGTTTTGCGCCCAACGCCGGGCAGGGCTTCCAGCGCGGCTCGGTCTTCCGGTACTTCGCCATTATGCAGTTCAAGCAGCAGACGACAGGTTTTAATGACGTTTTCCGCTTTGCTGTTAAACAAACCGATTGTTTTGATATACGACTTAACGCCGTCAACGCCCAGCTCCAGCATAGCGGCTGGCGTGTTGGCTACCGGGTAAAGCTTTGCCGTCGCTTTGTTGACGCTGACGTCGGTGGCCTGTGCTGAGAGCAACACGGCGATTAATAATTCGAACGGAGAATTGAAGTTCAGCTCCGTGGTAGGGTGCGGGTCGTTATCCCTGAGCCTGGTGAGGATCTCCAGGCGTTTACTTTTATTCATCCTATGCTTTTCCCGTCACATCAGACGGCGCAATAATTTCGGCTTCTGCCGCTTTTGCTTTGCGCTGTTTGCTACGTTCATCGATGAGGTATTTTAGCGCCAGCATCATCCCAAGGCCAATAAATGCGCCCGGCGGCAGCATTGCCAGCAGAAACGGTGTATCAGTATGAAATACTTCGATGCGCAGTACTTTAGCCCAGCTACCCAGCAGGCTATCTGCACCGTCAAATAAGGTACCGTTACCGATAATTTCGCGCATCGAGCCGAGGACAAACATGGCGCATGTTGCCCCCATGCCGATGGAAAACCCATCCAACGCCGATAGCGCCGGGCCTTTTCGGGCGGCAAAGGCTTCGGCACGTCCAACGACGATACAGTTGGTCACGATAAGCGGGATAAAGATCCCTAGTGACTGATACAGACCAAAGGCGTAGGCGTTGATCAGCATCTGCACGACGCTCACTACCGAGGCAATGATCATCACGTAAATCGGAATACGGATCTCCGCAGGCGTCCAGCGGCGCAGGCTGGAAATCGTCAGGTTGGTCAGCGTGAGTACCAGGGTCGTCGCCAGCCCAAGCCCCAGGGCGTTGGTGGCGGTAGAGGTCACGGCCAGCAGGGGACACATCCCCAGCAGTTGAACCAGTGCGGAGTTGTTTTTCCACAACCCCTGAACAATAACGTCTTTTACTTCGCTCATGGTCTAGTCTCCACAGGCGGTGAATGTGGGAATCTGCGCAGGCAGCGTTTGTGCATATAAACCCGCACGCTTAACGGCGTTAACCACCGCTCGTGGGGTAATCGTGGCCCCGGTAAACTGATCGAAATCACCGCCGTCTTTTTTCACGGCCCAGTGACTATCGCTTTGCCCGTGAATAACTTTACCGGCAAAGAAGGTGATCCAGTCAGAAATTCTGAGCTCAATTTTATCGCCCAGGCCTGGCGTCTCGTGGTGCTCTGTGACGCGGGTACCCAACACGGTACCTTTAAAATCGGCGGCGACCAGTAGCTGAATGGCCCCGGAATAGCCGTCCGGCGCGGTAGCTTCCATCACTGCGGCAATCGGCTGCTCGTTGTTTTCAGCAATCCACACTTTATGCTGACCTTTGCCCAACTCTGGCGCGGTAACCAGATAACAGTTTTTCAGCAAATCATTGTTATAACGATTGGCTGGCATAACCTGGTCGAATAGGGCTTTTTGCTGCAAGGAAGCCTGGTCCTCAATGGTACTTTTGGTTAGCTCATTGATTGCCGCCGTCAGTCCGGTGGAGCCCGCAGCAAAGAGTGCCAGCGTAATGCCGTGTTTGCGCATGCTTTGTAACATGTTCGGGTCCTCAGCGGTGGCCATACGCGCGCGGACGCGTGTAATAGTCGATCAGTGGAACGGTAATATTTGCCAGCAGGACGGCAAAGGCGACGCCATCCGGATAGCCGCCGAAGCTGCGAATCAGCCAGACCAGCAGGCCCGCCAGCGCGCCGAAGATCAGGCGTCCGCGGTTGGTGGTGGAGGCGGTCACCGGGTCGGTCAGAATAAAGAATGCGCCGAGCATCGTCGCGCCGGACAGCAGATGGATCTGCGGCGAGGCGAGGCTCTCTGGTGAGAATATCCATCCCAAAGTGGCGCAAACGGCCAGGCTTAGCAGGAAACTGACCGGGATATGCCAGCGAATGGTTTTTTGCCACAACAAGAACAGACCGCCCGCCAGATAAGCCATGTTAACCCACTGCCAGCCGAGACCAGCCAGCGCGCCACCGTAGATAGGGTATTGCAGGATCTCGTTCACCCCATGGCCGGCATGCAGTGACGTTTTGAACGTGTCTAGCGGCGTCGCCTGACTAATACCGTCGATCCCTATGCGCAGGCTGTTCATATCGCCGCCAGTCGCGGTTTGACCGGTAAAAATCACCCGCAGCGCATCGCTAAATCCAGGGACGTTAGCCGCAATCTCATGCGGTGGAAGCCAGGAGGTCATCTGCACCGGGAAGGAGATCAGCAGCACCACGTAGCCAATCATCGCCGGGTTAAAAGGGTTATGGCCCAAACCGCCGTATAGTTGTTTGGCGATAATCACCGCGAAAGCGGTACCGAGGACGACCATCCACCACGGGGCAAATGGCGGAATGCTGACGGCCAGCAGCAGACCGGTCAGCAACGCCGAGTTATCAGCGAGGATCGCGGGAATATTTTGTTTACGCAGCTTAAGGATGGCGGCTTCCGCTCCCCACGCCGTTAAGGATGCGAGAATAATTTGCAGCACGGTGCCCCAGCCGAAAAACCAGGTCTGAACCACAATGCCGGGAACGGCGGCGAGCAACACCAGCAGCATAATCCGCGAGGTCTGGCGTTGGTTGTGGGTATAAGGGGAACTTGCGATTCTGAAAACCATTTAATCCTCGTTAACTGCCTGCCGGGATGCTTTCCGGGCCTGAACGCGGGCGATTGCTTCAGCGACGGCCGCTTTACGGGCATCGTCATTGGCTGCCGACGGGGGAACTGCTTGTTGTTGTTCGGCTTTGCGGGCCTTAGCACGGGCGATAGCGGCTTCAACCGCGGCTTTGCGTGGGTCAACCGCTGCGGCTGTTGGCTGCTCTGCGACGACAGGCTCAGCCGGAACTGCTTGCTGTTCTGCTTTGCGAGCTTTAGCTCGGGCGATAGCGGCTTCAAC
>NZ_JAPUEW010000042.1:127541-207869 GCF_027492335.1 Klebsiella sp.
GAACTGCTTGCTGTTCTGCTTTGCGAGCTTTAGCTCGGGCGATAGCGGCTTCAACGGCGGCTTTGCGCGGATCAATCGCTGTGGTTGTTGGCTGCTCTGCGACGACAGGCTCAGCCGGAACTGCTTGCTGTTCTGCTTTGCGAGCTTTAGCTCGGGCGATAGCGGCTTCAACGGCGGCTTTGCGCGGATCAATCGCTGTGGTTGTTGGCTGCTCTGCGACGACAGGCTCAGCCGGAACCGCCTGCTGTTCAGCTTTGCGGGCCTTAGCGCGGGCGATAGCGGCTTCGACGGCGGCTTTACGTGGATCGGCTGCGGCAGGTTGCTCAACGGCAGATTCAACCGCTGCGCTATTCTGTTCAGCTTTTCGGGCGCGCGCCTCGGCCTTGCGCGCTTCGCGAGCGGCGATAGCCTCGCTATTATCCGGTTTGGCACCAGCCAGCACGATAATCGGCTGCGCGGCATCACGTTGTTTTTCACGAACGCGCGCCAGGGCGGCGTTAATGGCGTCCTGATCTTTGGCCGCTGGCTGTACCGCAGCTTGTTTATGACGCTCCTGACGCGCGACCTTATCCCGCTCCAGACGAGTCTGACGCGCTTCGAAGCGCGCTTTTGCTTCTGCGGCACGCTTCTCTTCCTGAGCAATCGCGTAGATTTCGGCTTTTTCCTGACGGAAATACTGCACCAGTGGGATATTGCTTGGGCAAACCCAGGCGCAGGCACCGCATTCGATACAATCTGCGAGGTTGTGACCGGTTGCTTTGTCGTGCTGCTGACCTTTACTAAACCAGTACAACTGCTGTGGCAGCAGATCGGCAGGACAGGCGTCGGCGCAGGCGCTACAGCGAATGCAGCCTTTTTCCTCTTCCGGCTCGCCCATTTCCGTTGCCGACGGGGCCAGCAGACAGTTGGTGATTTTTACCACTGGAACATCAAGCCACGGCAGGGTGAAGCCCATCAGCGGACCGCCCATAATCACCATTGGCTCAGCGCTCGGGCAGAAACCGGCGTCTTTAAGCAGATGGCTGACCGGGGTACCCAGTCGCGCCCAGACGTTACCCGGACGCGAAACTGCTTCACCGGTTAGCGTGACCACACGCTCTGTCAACGGCTCGCCATCCATCACCGCGCGTTTCACCGCATAGGCAGTACCCACGTTTTGCATCAAAACGCCGATATCGGACGAACGCCCGCCGTGGGGAACCTGTTTCCCGGTCAGGATTTGCGTCAGCTGCTTAGCGCCGCCAGACGGATATTTCGTTGGGATCACACGCAGCGCAATACCGTGGGTATCGGCTAGTACTGCGCGCAGCATTGAAATTGCCTGCGGTTTATTATCTTCGATGCCGATCAGCACCTGGCTCGGTTGCAGGATATGGGCAAGGATACGAATGCCGTCAACGATCTGTGCTGCGCAATCCTGCATCAGGCGATCGTCGGCGGTGATATAGGGTTCACACTCGGCAGCGTTAATGATTAAGGTGTCGATTTTGTCGCCGCCGCCGCGCAATTTCGTCCCGGTCGGAAAACCGGCACCGCCCAGTCCGGCCACGCCAAACTGGTGAATGCGCTCAATGAGATCTTCACGTGATTTATTCTGGTAGTCGTTCCAGCCGTCGCGCTCAATCCAACGGTCTTCGCCGTCGGCATCAATAATAACGCTCATTTCCGCCAGTGCGGACGGATGAGCGGTGGAGTGCGGAGCGATGGCCGTTACGGTGCCGGAGGTTGGCGCATGAACCGGCAGCATTCTGCCCCAGCCTCGCGTCAACGGCTGGCCGCGCAGGACGCGATCGCCCGGCTGAACGCACAGCTCCCCTTCGGCGCCAATATGCTGTTTCAGCGGAATAACCAACCGCTGCGGCAGTGGGACCTGACGCAGCGGGGTGCCGTTGGACTGGGTTTTCATTTCCGGCGGATGAATACCGCCGTTGAAGTCCCAGACTTTGTCTTTTCGAAAAGCGGAAAATAACTTAAACATGTTGTTCCACAGGAATAATGCGTACCGGAATGGTTTGAAGATCCCATTTCCAGGTTTCTGTCGTCGCGGCGACCGGGCGCAGTTCAATACATTGGGTCGGACATGGCGCGACGCAAAGATTACAGCCGGTACAGAGGTCGCTCATCACCGTATGCATGGCACGGGTGGCACCGACGATGGCATCGACAGGGCAGGCCTGGATGCATTTCGTGCAGCCGATGCAATTTGCTTCATCGATCACCGCCAGCATCCGTACCGGCTCCAGCTCTTGCACATCGCCGTCAGTGGGCTGCGGGTCGACGTTCAACAGCTCGGCAATTTTGAGCATCACGGCTTCGCCGCCGGGGGCGCAGCAGTTGATTTTCTCACCTTGCGTGCCCACTGCTTCCGCATAGGGACGACAGCCGGGGTAGCCACACTGACCACACTGGCTCTGCGGGAGCAGGGCGTCAATTTTTTCAACTACCGGGTCATCTTCCACCTCAAAGCGGCGGGAGGCGTAGCCCAGAATTAAGCCGAAAATCAGCCCAAGCAGGCTGATGGCGACAACGGCTATCCAGACAGCGTTCATTACAACTTCACCAAACCACTAAAGCCCATAAATGCCAGCGACATTAAACCTGCGGTGACTAACGCAATGGCGTTACCGCGAAACGGCGCGGGGACATCCGCAACCACCAGACGCTCGCGAATGGAGGCGAAAAGGACCATAACCAACGAAAAGCCAACTGCGGCGGCAAAGCCGTACAGTGCCGACTGCAGGAAGTTATGCCCAAGGTTAATGTTCAGCAGCGCCACGCCGAGCACCGCACAGTTGGTGGTGATCAGCGGCAAGAAAATACCTAACAGGCGATACAGCGCTGGACTGGTCTTACGTACCACCATTTCGGTAAATTGCACGACAACGGCGATGACCAGGATAAAGGCCAGCGTGCGCAGGTAGACCAGGTTCAGCGGGATGAGGATCCAGGTATCAATTAGCCAGGCGCAAATGGAGGCCAGCGTCATCACAAAGGTGGTGGCGAGCCCCATCCCCATAGCGGCTTCCAGTTTTTTGGAAACCCCCATAAACGGGCACAATCCAAGGAACTTCACCAGCACGAAGTTGTTAACGAGGACAGTACCCACAAAGAGCAGTAAATAATCAGCCATTATTCGACCTGAAATAGAAAAAGCCGTCTATTATCGAATAAATCGATACACGCGACAACAGGTTAACTGTGTGGTTATTACGGATTCACAAAGGTCCGTTTAACCCGCTCTGAACGCCTGAAGTAAGGTGCCAGCAGCGCAGCCGCAAGAAGAGGGAACAGAAGCTGGCGCAGTGCCAGGACGTCCGAAATCGGAGAAAAGGCAAAGGCTTTTATCGCCAACAGGAGCGTTATCAATAGCCAGATAATGTAATGTTTTGGTACACCTTTGCGGCGCTTGAAAAAGGCGATGGTCAGCCATAGCGTGTAGTACCACATAGCAATTGAGAACGCTAAGGACGCAATCCACAGGGCAAGGTGCTCGGGACTCATATTACTCAGCAATGTATAAGTCTGGGAAGACATCAGGGCATGAGTAAAAAGAAGTAGCGACAGTGAGGCGCTAAGTAGAGCAACCAGTAGCCATGCCAACGGCGCCAGAAGCCATCCGCCAATACGTTCCACAGAGTCAGAGGACATTATTACTCCCGAATTCAAAGCCAGTCATACCTGTCATACTTCAAGTTGCTTATGTGTTGGCTACGCTCGCTCACCCCAGTCACATAGTTATCTATGCTCCTGGGGACTTACTCCCTTGCCGCCTTTAAGCAACTCGAATTATTTAAGGTATATAAATAAAAGCAGGGCGGGAAGTATAAGCAACTGGCGTGAATGATTACAGTCTTTATTGCACGTAGCGCCAGACGGACTTAGGAACTTCACCGATGTTGAACAATTTGCCGCCGGAAACCAGCTCCGCCCGGCGATGGTCGGCAGCGCGATACATGTTGACGATCTCTTCGTTATCGGTCAGGGAATAGTTAAGGTGATCAAAAAGTTTTTCCAGACTTTCCAGCGAACTGATTTTACGGAATTTTAATAAGTAGTCCTGAACGGTCATTTGCGTATCCATTTTATAATCGGAATAAATAAGTCGAATATTACCAGCTTTCAGTAAACTTGTTCTCAACCAACAAGCCTTTACTTTCTCAGGCTGTAAGGAATTATTTCGGTTGTAAATACTGATGACAAGAACAGACGGCGTTCCCGGTGTAATACAAAGAAAATTTAAGAATATTCCAGAACTGAATCAGGCGCCGGAAGGCGCCTGGGAGAGAAGATTAACGCTGTTCGCCTCGGCTGGCAATAACGTTTTGGTACCAGAAAAAACTCTTTTTTCGTTTACGCGCCAGATTTTGCTGGTGATCGACATAGACGAACCCGTACTGCTTTTTGTAGCCGTTAAGCCAGCTTAAAAGGTCGATAAAGGACCAGGGGTAGTAGCCGCGCACGTCAGCACCGAGCGCCAGCGCATTTTCCAGCGCATTAATATGGCTGCTGAGATAGTCAATGCGCGGGTCGTCAACGACCTCACCATCAATGATCGGGTCTATTGCGCCCAGTCCGTTCTCAGTAATATAAATCGGAATATCACCATAGCGCTCTTTAACCATCATGATGCCGTCGGTTAACCCCTGCGGCCAAATCTCCCAGCCCCATTCGGTATAGGTGCTTTGCGGGTTGCGCACAAAGTAAAAGAGCCCATCAACCCCAGGCTCGCCGCCGGTCGGCTCTTCGGGAGGCTGCGCCGATACAGTTTCACGGCGATAGTAGTTAAGGCCGATAAAGTCACAACGGTTCTCTCGCAGCAGGGCATCGTCGCCAGCCGCAAACGCCGGGACGCCCCAGAGCGCCTGGGTTTGTTGCAGCAGCGCTTCAGGGTAGCAGCCTTTTAAGACCGGATCGTAAAGCCAGTGGGTGTGGATAGCGTCCGCCATCTCGGTCGCACGCTTATCTTCTTCGCTGTCGGTTAGCGAGGTGTGAGGTTGCAGGACGTTAACGAAGCCAATCTCGCCTTCAACGCCCATTTCACGAAAAGCTTTGATAGCCAGCGCATGGGCAATAAATACGTGGTGACAGGCCTGAATGGCGCGCGCCGGGTCACGGACGGCTGGTGGGTGGAGGCCGTTAATGTAACCGTGGCCGATAAAGACGATGGTTTCGTTAAAGGTGGCCCACAGTTTCACGCGGGAGCCAAAACGTTCGTAACAGAGGCGGGCATACTCAGCGAAAGCCTCTGCCGTGCTGCGCGCTTCCCAGCCGCCTTCATCCTGCAACGCCTGCGGCAAATCCCAGTGATAGAGGGTTATCATCGGTTCAATATTATGCGCCAGTAGTTCATCAATCAGATCGCTATAAAATTGAATACCTGCTTCGTTAACTTCACCGCGGCCTTCGGGCAGCAGGCGAGGCCATGAAATAGAGAAGCGATAGCTCTGCAAACCCATTTCCGCCATGAGAGCGACGTCTTCGCGAAAGCGATGGTAATGATCGACGGCTATATCACCGGTTGTGCCCTGAAAAGTGGTGCCTGGGAGGTGGGAATAAATATCCCAAATAGAAGGGCCTTTGCCATCGGCATCGTGTCCGCCTTCAACCTGATAAGCTGCGGTAGCGGCACCCCATAAAAAGTGTTGCGGAAATCCGGCCATGAAGAAACTCCTTATCGAATGATAAGGTGAGTGTAATGAAAGCATGTGCAACTGTGCAACCGGTTTCTGAAACCGGTTGCACAGTTGCGAAGCGGGTCACTGTTTATTTAGACAGGGGCTTCGTCTGAACTACATCAATAGACGGTGGAGACTGGTAGTTATCAATATGATGAGCGATAACTAAAAGCAGGGCCGAAACGCCCAAAACAATCCAGCCAATAAGTTCAACAATACGATTAAAAACGTTTTCCATAACTCTAAAGCAAATAATCAAACCAGGCTGAAATGTTACTAAATGACTGAAGCAACGCAAGCGTTACCTGGCTTCAGTTGCGCAACTGGCGTAAAAACGATCAATCATTCCCCCTGCGTTAGCATAAATAATGGCCTGAGACCTATAGTGAATATATACCCTGAATAATTTGAGTTGCAGGACAAGGCACTCGTGCCTTGAACAGCGCTTGCGCTGGCCCAGAAGGGGCGAGGCCGAAGGCCGAGTTATTGCCAACGCACATGCAACTTGAAGTATGACGGGTATAACGACGTTATTTCTCATTAAAGGAGTTGCAAGATGAGTGACGCTATCCGGGTTGGATTAATCGGTTACGGTTATGCGAGCAAAACCTTTCATGCGCCATTAATTAGCTGCACGCCGGGAATGACGCTGGCGGCTGTATCCAGCAGTGACGAAAGCAAAGTGCTTGCCGATTGGCCCGTAGTAAAGGTGGTTTCCGATCCGGGACGACTCTTTAGTGACCCGACCCTCGATCTAATTGTGATCCCGACGCCAAACGATACCCATTTCCCGCTGGCGAAGGCTGCGCTGGAGGCGGGTAAGCATGTGGTCGTTGATAAGCCCTTTACCGTGACGTTGTCACAAGCTCGTGAGCTGGATGTGGTTGCGAAAAGAGAAGGGCGTTTGCTATCGGTGTTTCACAATCGCCGCTGGGACAGCGATTTTCTTACCGTTAAAGCGCTGATTAACGAAGGTCTGCTCGGCGAAGTGGGTTATTTCGAATCCCATTTTGACCGCTACCGGCCGCAGGTACGTAATCGCTGGCGCGAGCAAGGCGGTCCGGGCAGCGGCATCTGGTACGATCTGGGTCCGCATCTTCTTGATCAGGTGGTCAATTTGTTTGGCCTTCCCGTTAGTATGAATGTCGATCTGGCGCAATTACGCCCGGGCTCGCAGTCCACCGATTATTTTCATGCTGTTTTGGCCTACCCGCAGCGTCGTGTAGTACTGCACGGTACGCTACTGGCTGCGGCGGAAACGGCACGCTATATCATTCACGGCTCGCGGGGAAGCTATGTGAAATATGGTCTGGATCCGCAGGAAGAGCGACTGAAAAGCGGTGAGCGCTTGCCGCTGGAGGATTGGGGATATGATATGCGTGATGGGATGCTGACGCGTGCTCAAGGTGAGGAAATAACTGAAGAGTCATGGCTCACGCTGCCCGGCAACTACCCGGCCTATTACGCCGCAATTCGTGATGCCCTTAACGGAGTCGGCGAGAATCCGGTTCCGGCAGGTCAGGCAATTCAGATAATGGAGCTGATTGAGCTTGGGCTGGAATCAGCCAGGCACCGGGCAGCAATTGGTATTGTTTGAGACATTGCACGGCATGGGGCAGATTGTGAGATTTAACACAGTAATGCTGACCGGAAAACCAGCACTATTCATCGATTAGTGCTGGTGAATGTCGCGAGAGAATCAAACAACCCAGTAATTAATGCGCCAGTGTCTATGTTCATTATCATTCTCTGTTATAAATTCGGTCGTGGTTTATCAGAATGGGGCCGGCAGTAATAGTCAGCCCCATCGTTTGCGGATTATTAATAATAGATGATGTTATAAGTCACGCTGGCGCTCATGTTGCCAGGAGTAATTGCGCCGCTCCCCGGTACCTTACGGTAAGAAACTCGATAGAGGTTATTGATAATATTACCTTTAACTCGTGGGAACCAGGCAGCATAGCTATTCCCTTTGTAGTTAGGTCTTTGAATACCTGAACGGGTCCCGTCCTCAGAATAGTTTGTGATCTGGAATCCGACATTTTTTGCGCTGTCCGCTGTTTGATTCGGCATATAGAGCGTGCCATCGCTGGAGACATTATCGGTATGAAATGAAGGATGGCCTGTCATTTCACCCTCCATATAAACGCAATCGCGGAAATGTAGCGATAGGGTTGTTTCCCCCATAATATCGCCGCTGGCTAGCGATTCGGCGGAGATGGCAGGGAGATCAATTACCGGATTGAGAGACGGCGTCCCTCCGGCTACGGAAATACCTTCGAAGACACAGGTCGATTGTATTGCTTCGCCCTCGAAGTTGAGGGTTCCATCATAGGCTATCGCTGATGAAGAGATAAGGTACAGAAGGGCGCCAGATAATCCGCCCGCGATTTTAATGGTCATCATCGTTAAAATTCCTTTTTATATCCGGGGTTCAGAAATAAGTCACTTCGTACCAGGCGGTGCTGGTTATGCGACCTGCGGTGATGGGTTTGGCTGGATCCAGTTTTCGATAACCAGCGCCGTACATAATGGTGATATCCTCCTGGCCTTGCGGTAACGCAATTATCGATCGGCTATCGGTGTAACCACTAAAGCTCATGGTGACCCCTGAGCTCGGGGATCCCCATGATGTTTGTTCATACCAGTGTAAAATCTCAATGCCCAGGTTGCCTGCGCCATTAGCCGTGGTGTTAGTCAGCCGATAATCGTCGTAGATATTATTTGCGTGAAATCCGACAACGATATTTTTCAGGGCTGCGGTCGCTTTGCATCCTTTGAGATAAATATAAAAACGGCTTATATCGCCGCTGGTCCCGTTGGTTAAGCGGGTAGAAACTTTAGGCAGCAGAATAGTGGCATTGGTCGATGGCGTTCCACCTTCCGCTGCCGCACCTGTTACTGCACAGGTACCATCGCTAATTTTCCCCGAAACGGTGAGGGTGCCATCGTTTGCCCACGTAAGCGGCACGCTTATCAAAAATAGCGCCCCTGGTAATATCGTCTTCAGTTTTATTCTCATTGCCATCCCCTGGTGTATTTCGATGTTATTGTCCGCCAAACAACGGACCGTTTATTGACGAGTGAACTTTTAGTCGTAGGTCACCCAGATATTGACCTTGCCCTTTATGCTGCCGGTGTAGGGTTTCCCATCGCTGGTAATGGCTGCGTATTGAACGTAACGAGCCGTCAGGGCGAGGGGGGCGGCGGTACGATAGACAGGGAGGCTATTATTCTGCCCGTTGCTCCCATATGCTCCCGCGTCCACAGGAGTACCGTCACCGACATGAATACGCTTGCCGTTAAGCAGCATCTCAATCTCCAGCCCCTCAATGCTTTTGCTATCGTCATGTCGATACAGCACGATATTCTGCTGCGCCGAGGTCTGCGTGCCGCTGTCTTCAAGGCGCAGGCGCAGGTGCGCCACCTGACCGGTACACTCCAGCTGTAGCTCAAAGGGCGTTTGTGCGCCGCGAGCAGGAAGTTCTTGTTGACTGCGGATCACCCAACGCCCCATCTCCACCTGATACGCTTTTGTTGAGAGCCGACAGGCGGGCGCGATTGGCGTTATACCACCCAACCCAAGATTCACGCTACTGCTCTGCGCCGCGCCGGTATCAAGCCAGAGTTGCGACTGCGCGGTCAGTGGCGATATCGCCGTGCCGTATACCACCTCTGCGGTTTTCACCAGTTCCGCTTTGGCTGACAAGGTGGCGACTTTCCTGGGGTTAAAAATATAGCGACCCGCGCTATCGGTGCTGACCTCCAGGCTGGCACAGGCGCTAAGCTGGGGCTGGTTTTTCACGCTTTCCCCCTGCGCGGTACGAAAGTGCCAGCGGATCCCGACGCCGGGATTAGTGGTCGGCATCAGTTCATCACCGCCTTTCACCGTAAGGCACAGTTGCCGGTTAGCGGGATTATCATGCGCGGCGTCGCGTAGTCGGGGCGTTGAGTTACTGATCCCCGAGCCGACACAAGAGAGGGTGTAATCCGGTAAAAAGGTGGCGTAATCCCATGACCAGAGTCGTGTGCCGTACGGCTGAGCATTATCGACAACCAATGGGATGATCTCGGCAAACGGCAGTCGGTCAGGCGTGTGGTAGAGGCAGGTCGCCGCCTTCTGGCCCGCACGGTCGCCATCAAACCAGTGAACCTCCTCACTGATGTTGGCGGCCAGCGCTGGATGCGCGCAGATGAGGCCGCTCAGTATTCCGGCGACCGATCGCTTCACAGCGCCACCTGCTGGGTTAATTCTTCACCTGTGCCGCCATAATCGTGCACCGCGCTCCACGTCAGCGCGGCCTGGCCTCCGGCAAAGGCTGGCGGGACCTCATAACGCTGACTCCCTTTCGGCGGCGGCATATGGAATTTGTCATTGAGCATCACTTCCGCTTTTCCGGCCCGCTTAAGCGCCAGCTTGCCGAAGCTGATGTAGTAGGGGGTGGGATTGCTGGCGATAAGCCAGGTTTTACCACCGCTCTTTTCCACCTGCCATTTCAGCTGTTTGACGGCACTGCGCGCTTCGTCGCCGTTGAGTCCAGTCGGACGAACGAAAACTTTAATTCGACTACGGATCGCCATGACTAGCTTATTCCCGCCGTCGCCGGAGGCTTTTGGCGGGATCTCTTGTACCGCCAGCCAGTAAACGGACTCCCGGTCCTGGGGAATGCCGCCGGGGATCACCACCAGGCGTAGCTTGCCCTGCTTTTTGCCATCAAGTTGCATCACCGGCGGGGTCAGGACTAGCGGGATGTTATCATCGTTTCCCTGGGTATCCTCCAGCCAGGACTGCACCATATAGGCCTGAGGCGCGTCGTTAATAATATCTACCGGAGTCTCTTTATCCGTTGCGTACGCGACGATACGGGTCAACATGGGACGCACGGCGGCCTGTGCCGATGGCATCATGCTGGCGGCAAGAGCCAGCGGAATAAGTGCTTTGAGGATGTGATTCCCTTTCATGGTCTTTTCCTTGTGATAAGTACGACATTACTGACACTGGACTGCGATTTTCTGATACCAGTTATTGGGCTCCAGTTGCGCTCCGCTCGCCACTGGTAGCAGGAAATAGCAGCGCTGGGTGGGCATATCTCCCCATTGCACGCGCATTTTTTGCTCGCGGTCGGCGGCGATGCCGCTGAGATAGGCCTGGCCTTTATTCCCGACGATCCCTGCTTCATCTTTTTCACCTTCGACGTAAATTAGCGCGCCGAGCGGAATCGGCTTACGACTGCGGATCTCAACCATTGCCCGGCGACCGACGCGGGTAGCGAAATGCAGCAGAACGGCGGCTCCCTGGGTCGGGATAACCTTGCGTGAAGACTCTTTCAGCTCCACGCCTTCGGTTTTGCTGGTATCCAGGGTCAGCGTGTTGTAGCGATATGGCGTCATATATGAAAGCACCGTGCGCCCCCAGCGGTCGGTATTGGTGCTGCTGTTTCCGCTCACCTGAATGCCTTTTGCATCAGGCGTTTCGATAATGCCGATGGTATCGCCCAGCATCGGGGTGAGTAGGATGCCGCCGGAATAGATCACCAGGCCGCCGCTCATGCCTGCGGAGAATTGCATGACGTCGTCGCTGTGCCCGATAGAACCGTTCACCGAACCGATGCTGCTCCCATAGCCCAACGACAGCGATTCGCTGGTACCACCGCCCGGATCGCGCTGAAGATTGGCGGAATAAGTCAGGGCGTTGTCCAGCGCGTTGCCGGAATAGCCCAGCGTTTGGCTATACTGGTTCTCCCGGTTGCGTGTCAGGCCGTAATTGAGCGAACCCGCATTGTGTTGGCGTTTGCCCCAATCAAAGGGGATGCTGACGTTCAGGTTGAGCTGGTTGTCTTTGCTCTGATCACTTTTCGTCCAGCTCCAGGTCAGGGAGACGCTGGCCGGGCCTATTTGCGTGCCGCCACCGGCAGTGAGGGTGCTGTTTTTCTCCGAGGTGTGGTAGTAGCGGTCCTGGCTTAGGGAAAAATAGAGATTGCCCCATGTATTAAGCCCCTGATTGAGATTAATTTCCGTTCGGCTACGTCGGCGACGATTCCAGCCTTCATCACCGTAGGCGTAGCCATTCACCTCCTCATGGTGATATCTCTCCATGTAATCGCTGAAGTCCATAAAACCCTGGGAATGATATTGGTGGCCAGCGACCTGAAGATTAGTGTCAGTGGATTCGAAATAGCGGGCGTAAAGCACTCGTAGTGCGGAACCGTTTTTTTGGGCCTCGTTTTGCCAGGTTTCGCGATAGCGAGCTCCCGCCAGTTCCAGCGAAAAAGCGCCGATAGCACCGATATTCCATGCCGCACCCGCCGACAGCGACTGGTAGTCTTCCGCGACCAGTGTGGTGGAGAGTAGCGTCAGATGCTCAAAACCGTACTCCAGGCTGCCGAAACCCAGCCAGGGTTCACCTTCGGCATGACTATTTTGTCGATATTGGCCGACCGCCGCGCTATAGCGCAGCGCACCGGGACGAATCATGGTGGGGAGCGTGGAATAGGGCACCCGGAACACTTGTCGGCTACCATCAGCCTCTTCAATCGTCACTTCCAGGTCAGCACCCGAACGCGCGCTGGAAAGGTCGTCAATGGCAAAGGCTCCCGGTGTTACCGTGGTGCTGTAAATTGTTGAGTTTTGCTGGCGGATGGTCACTTTTGCATTGGTACGGGCGATCCCACGGATAACCGGGGAGAAATCAAACTGATTATCGAGCATCATGCGTTCGGTGGTCGCCAGCGTCACGCCGCGCAGGGGAATATTATTGAGGATTGCACTGCGTGACTGAGTAAAAATATCGCCGATAGAGATATGGCCGCGGGCGGCGGCAATGCCCCGATTGAGATAGAGGCTATCGTGATTGGTTTCCCAGCCGTTACCTTCATTTTTACTGAAGGAGTCGGTACTAAACAGTCGCCAGGGACCGGCTCCGCCCGTACTGTTCAGGCTAATCCATGCGTTGCGGCTGATTTTTTCATCGTTCTCGCTAACATCTTTAAGCTGTGATTGGTAGAAGTAGCCACTGTAGCTGGTGCGTAGATTCGCCACGCCATCGTCCCACTCTTTAGGCGAAAGCATCGCGGAATCGATGCGCTTTACCGCTTCCTGAGGTACCTGAAGAGATAACATTTGCAGGCTATTATCGTAGCTGACTGTCGATGCTGGAATGCGGGCAGTCACGTCTTCGCACTGGCTGGCGGTCAGCGTCGCTGGGTCGATATCCCCGTCAGCATCTGCGGAGAGTCGCCAGCCGTTGTACTGTTCGGTGCGTATCCCCAGTTGTTGCAGAAACGCGGTGGAAAGGCAGGGGACAGTCGTTTTGTTTTGTCTGTCTTCAACAAACAAAATTGAATAACGATCGATAAAGCGATCGTTCAGGGTGAAATCGACCGTTTTCAGGCCTGGCGTTACCGCATTGCGATAGAGAAAAACTTCAGCCGTTGCTCCGTGCTTATCTTTACGCAAAAACTGGGTCTCATATTCACTGTCGACGGCCAGCGCGTGGTGAACAGGCGCAAAGAATGCGCTGAGAACAAAGCCAGCCGAAAGCTGTTTTCCGTAACCTGTCACGCCATTTCCTTAACTATTTTGTGTTGTTATCGTGATTTACGCCGCCTGATTACTGATATTCCATCTCATAATCGACGCTGGTAGAAAACGCGCCGGGCGTGGCTGTTTCCTGCCAGGCTTCCTGGGCGACCGCTGTGAAGCCAAAGCGAATGAGACCGTCTCCGGAAGTGGATAACGCACTCCACGCTGTTGCCGAACGCCCGTTACCTACCGGCATAAATTGACCACCTCCAGAATCAAGGCTGCGCTCATACAGCACGACGACTTTTCCCTGCGCGCCGTCGCGAATGGCATTGCGCAATTTGCCGTCGCTTCCGGCATAAGGACTGCTCATTTTTATGCGGATGTTTTTCTGACTGGCGCGGACATAGCAGCCGGTAAGGTGAATCTGGAACCCGTTAATAGCAGTGACGGCATTACTGTTCTCAGAAAGATTGGTGAGCGTGATAACAGGATTAATTTCCGGCTGTCGGGTACCGACATCACTGTCGGATATCACCCCCAGCACGGCGCAGGTGGTATCGGTAATCGCGCCAGTAACGTTAATCGTGCCGTCGGCGGCTATTCCAGATTGCGACACCAGCAGCATCAACACAGCTGCGGCGGATACCAGGGTTTTAGTGTTCATCGATTTCATGATCCCTGTGATTAATCACTGATATTCCATCTCATAATCGACGCTGGTAGAAAACGCGCCGGGCGTGGCTGTTTCGCCATATGCGGTATGGGCGGAAGCGATAAAACCGAGCCGAATGATGCCGTCCTCGCCGCCGCTCTGCGCTGGCAGGTTGAACCATGCTGTTGCCGATCGCCCCTGGCCTACCGGCAGACTCTGGTTGCTGTTGTTGGTCACGCTGCGCTCATACAGCATGATGACCTTCCCCTGAGCACCGCCGCGAATGGCATTACGCAGATAACCGCTGCTGTCGGCATAGGGGCTGGCTAAACGGATGCGGATATTTTGCCGTTGAGCCGCTGCGTAGCAGTTTTTGATATGGATTTGGAACCAGCGAAAGCTGGTGGCGGAATTTGAGTCTTCAGAAAGATTAGTCAGAGTGATGACTGGATTAAGTACCGGCTGAGCTGTGCCAATTTCGCTATCGGAAATTACGCCTAATATGTTGCAGGTGCTGTCGGTAATCGCGCCGGATAGGGTCAATGAACCCTCGGAAGCCTGTAATAAAGGAGACGACAGAATTAAAGTTAGAGCCAGCAATTTTATTTTCATATCGGCGATAACCTGGCGGTGGATAACCTCCCGACCAGTGGCCGGGAGATAAAATCAAAAATAAGAAATTTCGTAGTTAATGGTGTTATAAACCGCGCCAGCGGTGACCGCTGCCCCGCTATTGACAACGGAATAAGAGGCTTGATACTTCATTGTCACATCGCCAGAAGTTGTTGGCAGTGCAGCGCCCGGATCCAGATTGGTGCCGCCGTTGACGTCAATGGCAGCGCCTGTTTCTGTCTGAAGAATGACCCCAATATTGCCTGCAGCGGCGCTGTTACCATTCGCACCTGCGACGATCACGCCATTGCTGACGGTATCAGCGGTGGTGAACAGCGCGCGTACGTTTTGTAGGCTGGTGGTTGCCAGACAACCGGTCAGCAGGATCTCAAAGTTGGTGGTGCCCGCGATGTTGGTGCCGCTGTCGAAAGCCGATGTTGGCAGTGTTGGCAGGTTAATCGTCGCAGCGGTGGAGTGGGTCTGGCCGGTTTGTGCCGCACCGGCGACAACGCAGGTTGAGGCGGTGATGGTTCCGTTAAAAGTAATGGTGCCATCCGCTGCCAGCGCAAGCGGGGAAGCCAGCAATAGTGCGGTTGTACCGGTAATTAATGTCGTCTTGATATTCATAAAATTCATAAAATTCACGTCCTTCTGAGGTAATTGCATCGATTCCCACGATAGGCTCGAAATAACCGAATGCAACGGCATGGATTAATCCGTTATGCGGTTAGGTGAGTTATTTAGGGACTTTGTATATAGTCGCCGCATTTATAAAAATTATATTAATTTAATGTGATTCTATTTGCTCTTTATTAGGTGTTTATTTAAAAAAGACTAGTGATTACTGGTGCGCTTTTGCTTGCAGCATAATAGAAGGTGGAAAATAACAATTCAAGTTTTTTATTTATTAAATGAGGTTGTTAAGTGAAGTTATTAAATGAATTCTTAATGAATTCATATTCCTTTTTTTACAGGAGATAGTTATTTCAAAGTGATTTATTTGGCATGCGGAAGAAGCTATTTAAAACTTAAAATCCCCCCCCGCTTTAAAACGGGAGGGTATCATCAAGCCTGTTGTACGCGCGCAATCAGCGCTGCTTTTTCCTGTGGGCTTAAAAAAGCGAGTTCCAGACCATTCACTTGCGCCTGACGAATTTGCTCGCGACTCAGGCCAGCAGCAGGGGCTGCGACGGTATATTCGTGGATAATATCAACGCCCTGGACGGCCGGGTCGTCAGTGTTAATACAGGCCAGCACGCCGTGTTCCAGGAACGTTTTAAGCGGATGTTGGGCCAGCGAGGGCACGGTGCTGGTCTGGATATTTGACGTCAGGCAGGACTCAATGCCTATACGCTGCGCGGCAAGATAATCCATCAGCGCCAGATCTTGTACCGCTTTTACGCCGTGACCGATACGTTCTGCGCCCAGCTCACGAATCGCCTGCCAGATGCTTTCCGGGCCTGCGGCTTCTCCCGCGTGCACGGTAATGCGCCAACCCACATCGCGGGCGCGGCTGAAGTGGTCCATAAACAGATTGCCAGGAAAACCGAGTTCATCTCCGGCGAGGTCGAGAGCAGTAATGCCGTCGCGGTGGGCAAGCAGGGCTTCCAGCTCTTCCTGACACGCAGCTTCACCGAAGGTGCGGCTCAGAATACCGATCAGACGCGCTTCAACGTTAAAATCGCGGCTGCCTTCTTTCACGCCGGCGATGACCGCTTCTACCACGCCTGCAACCGGCAACTGGTGCGTCATTGCCATATAGCGCGGGGAGAATCGCAGTTCAACATAGTGCAGGCCATTTCGCGCCGCATCCTCAAGGTTTTCGTAAGCAACGCGGCGGCAGGCTTCCAGCGAGGCCAGCACTTTTACGCCCCAATCCAGCTTAGAGAGAAAACTCACCAGGTCAGGTTCATTGCTGGTGACCTGTACGTGCGGGCGCAGGGTATCAAGAGTGTTTGCTGGAAGATAAAGATTGAACTGTCGGCCAAGATCGAGGATGGTTTGGGCCCGGATATTGCCATCAAGGTGGCGGTGAATGTCGGTTAGTGGCAAAGTTGAATCAATCATGGTCGCACTCTTTTTTTAGTTAAAGTGCGCACCATTGTACATCAGAGCGATAAACGGTTAAAAGCTCTGAAAAATACCGAATAAATCAATGGAAAAGAGAAAAAGCAGGGAGGATTACCCTTTTAAGTGCGTGGGTGACGGTAGCGTTCATAGCAAAACGCTATTAATCATAGTGAAACAGTCTTTAATTTTGCCAGCGAGATTTTTTATAGTCTCCGGCACTAGTTTTCCTGCAATGAGTGGCAGGCTATTTTAAAAAAGGACCCTGGGAATATGGTTTTCACGTTAAAAAAAATCACGGTATCACTGGCTGTGGCAAGCGCACTGTTGCTGAGCGGCTGCAAACCTTCTGAGCAGGATCCCAATCACGTCAAAGTGGGGATTAGCGCGGGCGTTGACCAGGAAGTGTGGGCGGTGGCGCAAAAAGTCGCAAAAGAGAAATACAATCTCGATGTTGAAGTAGTGACGTTTAATGATTTCGTGCTACCCAACGAGGCGCTCAACAACGGCGATCTGGATGCTAATGCTTTCCAGCACAAGCCCTATCTGGATAAGCAGATTCAGGAGCGCGGTTACAAGCTGGTTGAAGTGGGGACGACATTTGTTTATCCCATAGCGGCATACTCGAAGAAAATCAATTCGGTCGCGCAACTGCAAGATGGCGCGCAGGTCGCGGTGCCGAATGACCCGACCAACCTTGGACGTGCGCTGCTTCTGCTGCAAAAACAGGGGCTGATTACGCTGAAAGATGGCGTCGGGCTGTTGCCGACCTCGCTGGATATTATCAGCAACCCGAAAAATCTGAAGATTGTTGAAATTGAGGCCCCGCAGCTAACCCGCGCGCTGGACGACCAGCAAATAACGATGGCGATCATCAATACCACTTTCTCAAGCCAGGTGGGGCTGTCACCGTCGCGCAATGGCCTGTTTGTCGAAAGCAAAGACTCGCCTTACGTCAACATCTTCGCCAGTCGCATCGAAAACAAAGACAGTGAAAAGGTGAAAAACCTGGTCAAAGCCTATCAAAGCGATGAAGTCGCCGCTGCGGCGGAGGAGCTTTATAAAGGTGATGCGGTGAAAGGCTGGTAATCTTGCGAAATACCCGGTCCGGTAAGGCGTTAGACGCCGCCGGGCCAGTTCCGGCAGCGTGCACTCTGTTGGCTCGCGCCTATTTTTGAATTAAATAACGAATGGTTGGCCCATCCTGCTGGATATCAAGCACGGTGTAGCCATGATTTTTCGCATCCAGCGGGATATTGTTAATCGACTGCGGACAGTCGCTGACCACTTCCAGAATTTCGCCTTTCTTTAACGAAGGTAGAGCTTCCAGAGTGGCGATTGCCGGATAGGGGCAGGGTTCGCCAACCATATCGAGGCGATAATCCGGAACGATAGTTTTCATGCTGTCTCCTTAATGGATGCGGCGGTGAGGGACTTGCGGCGGAAAAAGTGTTTCTCCCAGGCGATGACCAAAATTAGCGCGATAAGCAGCAGAAGATAGGTCACCAGCAGGCCGCCGAAGGGGCCAAATGTCGCTAACAGATTGATTTTATCCCAGTTGGTTGCCAGCACCGGTGAGAGCCCATCCCAGTAATAAGCAAGGATAGTTGAGCCAATAACGTTGCCCAATCCGACCCACCAGAAATGCACCTGTCCCTCAACAGCACGGTACATCCAGCCGGTTTCACAGCCGCCCGCCAGCACGATACCGAAGCCAAACAGTAGGCCCCCGATGACCGCATTAGGGCCTGCCCACATAATTTTCGGCTCCATGCCAAGCTGCACGTAGCTAAAAATCCCAATAGCGCTGGCGGCCATACCGAAAATAATCGCCTTCGCCATATTGGTACGCCCGGTGATCCACATATCGCGGAAAGCAGAAGTGAAGCAGATTTGTGCGCGTTCAATCAGTAGGCCAAATCCAACGCCGAACAGCATTGCCAGACCGAGCTTGGGTTGATTCGCAGCCGTCAGCAGTCCCCAGGCAATCATGGCGAAAAATACCATCATCCCAAGGCGGAAACGACGCCGCGCCTGATCAGGCTTTTGCGTTAAAGGCGACGCGCTGGAGACCTTTTGCATCTTCACCGGAATGCGAAAAATAGGCAGCAAGGTAAAGCGCGCACCGAACCAGGTGCCGATAGCGGTAGCGATGGCAAAGAACCAGGCATGCAGAGAAAACTGCGGAATGCCGGTGAAGAATGCCGCCAGATTACAACCCATCGCCAGACGCGCGCCGAAACCGGCGATGATCCCTCCGGCGATGGCCTGGAGAATACGAACCCGGCTGCGCGGAAAGCGTAGCTTAACGTTGTTGGCCCACAGCGCCGCGGCGAAGCAGCCGCCGAACATGCCGATAATCATCATGCCGTCGATGCGGGTTAGCGGTGTTCCCTCAAGATGAATCAGTTTGTAGTAGCCCCACTGTTCGCTGTGAATGCCGACCAGTTGCAGTAACTGTCCGCCCCAGCGAGTAAATTCGCCGGTGACCGCCCAGAAGGTACCAGTAATACCGAAGTAGTAGGTAGAGAGAATACCGGCGGCGATAACTGCGGGAACGGGTGACCAGAACTTAATCAGCCACGCTTGTTTGAATTGTTGCCATGCCATGAAAATGCCTCTGAACTCAGAAGGTATATTACCCGTAGCGGGTTGGAGAGGCGCGATAATACGCCGTTTGAGCAGTTAAAACTCTCGACGGGATCAAAGTGAGGCGATGATATGAAGGTAAAAGGCCACGCGTTGTGGCCTTTTACAAGCGGCTATCCACTGCTATATCGAGGTGATGATGGATTGTCAGCTTATTCTTATATTAATTGAATCCGAGGCGAACGAGACCCAGCGGACAATATAATCCCTCACGGCCTTCAATTTCCACGCAATCTGAGCGGCGGAGCTGCTCTGCCGTTTTGCCGCTCCCGTGAATGGCCTTAATAACGCCCGTCGCGCCATTGTCGGCTACCATAACCATGCTGCCTGTCGAGATAGCGTTACGGTTACGATCGTAAGTTTTCATGGTTTCCTCCTGTTTAAGTCTATTTTGACGGGATGGTTAAAACGGCATTTTAATACACCTCCGGGGAAGATTTTTTTTTGAGTTTTGTCAAAATAATGAACGGTTTTCGCTAAGAATATAATAGGGCGGAATGGTTAAATTTAGAGCCTGATTATTCATAGAAGGTATGGCGCTGAACAATAAAGAAGTATTTCATTCAGGTTACCGTTATATGGATGAATTATTACGCTTGTCAGATGCGCGATAATAGCGAAATATGAGCTCCTTCGGGCTTAGAGCCTGTCCCATTAGGCTATTTTATTTGCCATTTTGGCCCTGGGCAGTGCTCACCCAAAACTCACAGCGTTTTAAAAGCCCTTCAGGGCGGCCCGAAGGGTGAGTGTAGCGAATCATCCTCACGTACTACGTGTACGCTCCGGTTGTTCCGTGCAGTCGGTGTCCAAACTGGCTACAACAATGGCGCCTACTGGGATAGGCTCTTAATTAGCGCTCACTGAGGATCCTGAGGGATATATGAGTCAAGACGTCACCAGTAAGATGTTAAAGCCTGATTTTGATATGGAAGTGTCCGGCTTAGTGCACGGATATGTCTTTCGTGAAGGGAGTTTACCCCTGCGGATCACCTCAAATGAGGTTTGCACCCAATATCAACAACTGGATAAGGAAAATGATTTTGTCTGGCTGCATCTGAATCTCAATCATGCAACCGCTGAGAAGTGGCTCAAAAGCCAGTTTGCCGTGGCGGACTTTTTCTTTGAAGAGATCCGTGGCGGTTCCCACACCACGCGGATTGAACGGCAGGGCGAAAATTTGTATGCTGTTCTGAACGATGTCATTTTTCACCCCAAGGATACTGGTTCAGAAACCTCGACGCTGTGGTTATATTGCAGCCAGAAGCTGGTGGTGACCGCCCGCTATAAGCCGCTCCGCTTTATTGAATGGATGCTCCCGCGCCTGCAAACCCTCAAAGTGAATTCATCGACCGAGCTGCTGGCTTTTTTGCTGGAAGAGCAAGAAGAAGTTCTCGAGCAGGTGGTTCGCCAGGCCAGCCAGCACGTGGATGTGATTGAAGAGCGCTTGCTAAGTAATCATGTCCAGCGTAATCGCGCCGATCTGGCGCGTCTGCGGCGAATGCTGCTGCGCTTTCAGCGTCTGTTAGCGCCAGAACCAGCGGCGATGTTCCGTTTACTTAACCGTCCTCCGGCGTGGATCGACCGCTCGGTGGTGCAGGAATTTCGCCAGTTCACCGAAGAGTTTACCGTGGTGCTGAACGATCTTTCTGGATTGATTGAGCGGATCAGCTTGCTTCAGGAGGAAATCAGTGCCAGACAGCTCGAACAAAGCAACCGTACGCTCTACACCCTGACGGTGATTACCGTGCTCGCGTTGCCAATTAATATCGTCGCTGGCTTTTTTGGTATGAACGTCGGTGGAATACCGCTATCGACCAACCATCACGGTTTTATTTGGCTGGTGGTGATTGTCGGCGTATTTACAATTGGAGCCGGATATTTGGCTTTTCGGCGGCGGGACGAACTTTAACGACAGCGGTAGCGGGTTGACCGCTACCGTTTTCGTAGTTTGAGGAGCGGTCAGCGCAGCGAGCGCAGGGCGGCAATCAGCCCCTGAACGCCTTTTTCTAGCTTCTCGCGAGGGCAACCCGCGTTCAGGCGGACAAAACCCTTTCCTTCATCACCGTAAGTGTAGCCAGGCATAATGGCCACTTTCTGCTCTTCAATTAACGCTTTTTGCAAAGCCTGATCATCAACGCCCAGCGGACGCAGGTCAATCCACGCCAGATAGGTTGCCTGCGGTGGCTGCCAGCTTAGCTCGGGGAAAGCGAGATTGAGTTCATGGGCGATGTAGCGTAGGTTTTCTTGTAGATACTTGCGCAGAGCGTCAAGCCAGGCTGCCCCTTCACGATAGGCGGCAACATGGGCGATTAGCGCCGGAACGGAAGGTGAAGAGAGACCGTCGCGGTTCTTGAGCGCCTGTAAATAGCTATCACGTGTGGTGCTATCGTCAATTAACCCGTATGCACCGGTAAAAGCCGGAATATTGAAGCTTTTTGATCCGGAAGTGAACAGCGCCCACGGGCCGCGAGCGACATCGCACCATGGGGTATGTTGATGTTCAGCCCACACCATATCCATATGGATCTCGTCGCTGATCACCTTCACGCCATGCTTTTCGCACAGTTGCGCCATGGTTTCCAGCTCTTCGCGGGTCCAGACTTTGCCGGTTGGGTTTTGGGGACTGCACAGCAGCAGGACTGTATTACGTGGTTGAGCCAGTATCTGCTCAAATTCGACCATATCACAACGCCATTGGCCGTTGTCGAGTTTTAGCGGAGCTGGGGCAATGCGCCGCTGGTTGCCTTCAATAGTCTTATAAAACGCGTCATAAGCTGGCGTATGCACCACGATACCATCGCCAGGCTCGGACCATTGGCGAATCATCTCCGCGACCATATAGATAACCGATGGCCCGTAAACAATGGCTCCGCGGTTGATTGGACTATGAAAACGGCTGGCGAACCAGTGGCTCACCGCGTTAAGGAATTCATCATTTTTCCAGCGGCTATAGCCAAAAACGCCGTGCGCCAGACGCTTGCTGACGGCATCCAGAATGCAGGGGGCGGTGGCAAAATCCATATCCGAGATAGTAAATGGTAGCAAGTCCGCGGTACCGAAGCGGTCGGCAACGTAATCCCATTGCGTACACCAGGTGCCGTGACGGTCAACCGGCGTTGAAAAATCAAACATCTGAACTTCCTTAATCAGAGTCTCCCTTCGGTAACGAAGGGGGAGCAGAACTTAAGCCTCAACGGCATTCATCAAATAGCCCTCTGGATTCGCTTTCAGAGCTGACGGAATCGCTGCAGCATTTTACGCTGATTTACCGGTGATGCAGGTGACGGATTTCTCAAATGTGACAGTGCCAGTAATGTGAAATAGCCCCTCGTAAGGGGCTATTTGTTGTTTACTGCTGCGGGGCTTCGGGTGGAACCACCTCTTGCGGAGTGGTTTCTTGCGGCAGGGTTTCTTGCGGTGCCGGTTCCGACACAGAAGGAAGCTCTAAACCAAACATGCTGGCAAACTCATCCAGCGGCATTTTCTGCCCGTTGAGCGTGACCTGACCGTCAGCGTACTGCAGGCTGGAGGTGATGGCGTTATCTTCCATGGTGGTGATGCGGAACATCTGGCCCATAGCCGCCAGGCCTTTCACCTGTTGGTCAGCCAGTTTGGCGGCGTCTGCGGGCTGATAGCCTTCAAGCCCGGCAATTTGGGTCATAAAGGCGGTTGCCATATCGACCGGGATCACCAGCTTGCCGTCGAGAGATTTGACGCTACGATCAACTTCATCCGCCAGGGTTTGCGGCGGTGTGGTAACCAGCGACGGATCTTTCAGCAGAACGGAAAGATTAAAGGTGGTTTCGCCTTTCGCATTACGCCAGCTCAGTGGCGAAATGGTCAGGGATGGGTTGCCTTTGAGCATAATTGGCAGCGAGCTAAAGAAGGTTTGCATTATCGCCTGCTGATACAGCTCGGGATTCTGCGCCAGCTGCGGATCCGCCATCAGCGCCTGCGCTTGCGAGTTATATTTTTGGCTAAACTCGTGGAAAGCCTGGCCATCAATATTATCCAGCTTCAGGGTCAGCCTGCCGCTACCAATATCCTGATTTTGCAGCTTCAGACTGTTGACGGTGTAATCCAGCTGGCTATTAATGCCTTTACCGTCGGCGGTGAGCGTAGAGTTACCGTCGATTTTCATCCCTTCGAACCGCGCCAGCTCTTTGCCTTCAACGCCAATCGACAGTTTTTCCAGCGAGATGGCCTGTTTGCCAATACGCTCGTTGAAGCTGGCCATTTCGGTGGAGCCATCGGTTTTCAGATTATTGAAGGTAAGCTGGACCTTCTGATTATACTCGTTTACTGCATTAATCTGCCCGCTGCCAGCTTCGCCGGTCAGGTTCAGGGTTTTCCCCTCACGGTCAGCATCCAGCTGGAACTGGCCGCCGCTGAAGGTCACTTTTTCATCACCTTTGGCGTAATCAAGTGGTTTGAGCACGATGGCGGATTGATTGTCGCCGCTATAGGCGATGCGGGTATCAATGGTGAACGGTGTTTCGCCTTTCGCGATATCGAACAGCGCCTTGCTGGCGTCGTTATTGACTAATGTAGTTTTGACGGAGGCCATTGATGGCGCAAGGTTAAAGGTTTTCAGTGAGGCCAGCGGGAAGGGGCCGTGATCGACGACTTCGTCAAAGACCAACGATTGTCCGGCAGCAAGCCAGCGGGTCTCTTTACCGGCAATCGGTTTAACCACCAGCTGTAAATGGCTGCTGAACAGACCGCGCTGGTAGTCCTGATACGTTAGCTCAACGCCCGCCTGCGGTGCGCTGCTTTGTAACCGAGCATTGGCCTGTTGCACCATATCGGCAATACGGCTCTCCAATTGCTTTCCGGTGTACCAGGAGCCGCCGGTCCAGACGACGCCCAACGCGATGATAACTCCTGCTGCGATCAGCGATTTTTTCATAGCATTTGTCCATAAATGAAACCAGGCGGATCGGGCCGCCTGGTTGTGTTGTCATGATGGGTGAAAGTCTAGCAACTGTGGCTAAAAAGTTCAGTAACTTACTAGAGCTTATTGAACACGCGCGCTACGCGACCGGTGCCGCTAACCTGTACTGGCGATTCGTTACAGGCGACAAACGCCGATTCACCCGCGGTCAGCGTCAGGCGCTGCTCGCCTTTAGTGATAACTGCTTCACCCTCAACGCAGAACAGAATCGCCGCGCTATCCTGGGCGATGGTTGAGGCCTGCGCAGACAGGTCGTGCAGAGAGAAGGCGAAATCATCGACCGGGATCGGGAAATCCAGTTCCGCGCCGTGGGTCACTGGCTGAGTCAGCAGCTCACCCGCAGGTTTGGCTGTAAATTTAACGTTAGCGACCAGCTCTGGAATATCAATGTACTTTGGCGTCAGGCCCGCGCGCAGAACGTTGTCCGAGTTAGCCATCACCTCCAGCGCCACGCCCTGCAGGTAGGCGTGCGGAGTTTCCGCAAACAGGAACATCGCCTCGCCTGGGTTCAGCTTCACTACGTTGAGCAGCAGCGGAGAGAAGAGGCCACTATCGTCAGGATAAAATTCGGCGATCAGGCGGATAGTCTGCCACGGTTCACCCTGCTCACTATCCAGCACCTTCTGCAGCACTTTCAACGCATGGGCTTTTTCTTCGCCCTTCATATTCAGCAGGCTGGCAAACAGCTGGCTCAGATGTTCGCCGTCCGGCTGCGCAAGAAATTGGGCAATGGCTGGATGGGCATCGGCTACCGGCTGCAGCAGATTGACGATATCGGCAAATTCGCGGAAGGCGTTCATGGCGAGGAACGGCGTCAGGGCAAAAACCAGCTCCGGCTTGTGGTTTGGATCTTTATAGTTACGCTCGGCGGCATCAAGCGGGATCCCGGCAGCGTTCTCTTTGGCGAAACCAATTTCGGAGGCTTGTTTGTTCGGATGAACCTGAATAGATAGCGGTTGTGCGGCACACAAGACTTTAAACAGGAACGGTAGCTCGCCGAAACGCTCTGCCACTTTTGCGCCGAGCAGGGCGGTTTTATCGCCTTCAATCACTTCACGCAGCGAGCGCGGAGTACCAGCGTTATCCAGAATCTGCGAGCTGCTCTTCGGATGCGCACCCATCCACAGTTCTGCCATCGGCAGGTTGTTCGGGTTGGCGATCCCATAAAGTTCGGTTAAGGCGGTATGACTTCCCCAGGCGTAGTTTTGCACTGAGTTGATGAGCTTTTGCATTCTCAATCCCTGTTTCCACTGAATAGTAATGGCTCTATTAAACCAGCAAACGCCCGATAAGCAACCGGCGCGAAGAAAAAGTCGTCCTGGTCTCAGTTTTTGTTAAGAAATTGTGTAAAATCGATCGACTCGCTTTTCTACGGGCAAATGGAGTGTCTGCCTGAAATATAATCAGCCAAGCAGTAAGTGAGAGCACAATGTCGAATAAACCGTTTGTATATCAGGATCCTTTTCCACTGAAAAAGGACGATACCGAGTATTACCTCCTCAGCAGTGATTACGTCTCCGTCGCCGAATTCGCCGGCCAGGAAGTTCTGAAAGTTGAACCTCAGGCGCTAACGCTACTGGCACAACACGCTTTCCACGACGCCTCCTTTATGCTTCGCCCGGCTCATCAGCAGCAGGTCGCCGATATCCTCAACGACCCTGAAGCCAGCGAAAACGATAAATACGTGGCGCTACAGTTCCTGCGCAACTCGGACATCGCCGCTAAAGGTGTGCTACCGACCTGCCAGGATACCGGCACCGCGATTATCACCGGCAAAAAAGGCCAGCGCGTGTGGACCGGTGGCGGCGATGAAGCGGCACTGGCGCAGGGCGTCTACAACACCTATATCCAGGATAACCTGCGCTATTCGCAGAACGCGCCGTTGGATATGTATAAAGAAGTGAACACCGGTACTAACCTGCCTGCGCAAATTGATCTCTACGCCACTGATGGTGAGGAGTATAAATTCCTCTGCATAGCAAAGGGCGGCGGTTCGGCCAACAAAACCTATCTGTATCAGGAAACTAAGGCGCTGATCACGCCGGCAAAACTAAAGAACTATCTCGTCGAGAAGATGCGTACCCTGGGAACCGCTGCCTGTCCACCGTACCATATTGCCTTTGTCATTGGCGGCACTTCGGCGGAATCAACGCTGAAAACCGTTAAGCTGGCCTCAACCAAGTACTACGATGGTCTGCCAACCGAAGGTAACGAGCATGGTCAGGCCTTCCGTGATATTCAACTGGAGCAAGAACTGCTGCTGGAAGCGCAGAACCTCGGCCTCGGCGCGCAGTTCGGTGGTAAATACTTCGCTCACGATATTCGCGTCGTACGTCTGCCGCGCCACGGTGCATCCTGCCCGGTGGGTATGGGGGTTTCCTGCTCGGCAGATCGCAATATCAAAGCGAAGATCAACCGCGAAGGGATCTGGCTGGAGAAACTGGAGAGCAACCCGGGTAAATATATTCCGGAGCATCTGCGTCAGGCCGGTGAGGGCAAAGCGGTTAAGGTCAACCTTAACCAGCCGATGAGCGACATACTGGCGCTACTGTCGCAGTATCCGGTGTCGACCCGCCTGTCGCTGAGCGGTACCATTATCGTGGCGCGCGATATCGCCCACGCGAAGCTGAAAGAGATTCTCGATAACGGCGATGAGCTGCCGCAGTACGTGAAAGATCATCCGATTTACTACGCGGGCCCGGCGAAAACCCCGGACGGCTACGCTTCCGGTTCCCTTGGACCAACCACCGCTGGCCGCATGGACTCTTACGTTGACTTGCTGCAAGCGCACGGTGCAAGCAAGATCATGCTGGCGAAAGGTAACCGTAGCCAGCAGGTCACCGACGCCTGCCATAAGCACGGCGGTTTCTATCTAGGCAGCATCGGCGGCCCGGCGGCGGTGCTCGCGCAGCAGAGCATCCGTAGCCTGGAGTGCGTGGCCTACCCGGAACTGGGGATGGAAGCTATCTGGAAAATTGAAGTTGAAGACTTCCCGGCGTTTATCCTGGTGGATGACAAAGGCAATGACTTCTTCCAGCAGATCCAGAGTTCGCAATGCACTCGCTGTGTGAAATGATCTCAGCCGCCCCTCGGGGCGGTTTTTTTATGCCCTTTAGCGGCACATTCCACTAAAACAACTTATAAATCTGACCAATACTTAACGCTTTAAGCAAGAGAGCTTTGTCGCTATTACACACTTTGAATTCAAGGAGAAAGTAATGACAACGCATCGCAGTGAAAAAGACTCAATGGGCGCGATTGACGTGCCCGCAGAAAAACTATGGGGCGCGCAAACCCAGCGCTCGCTGGAACATTTCCGCATCTCGACGGAAAAAATGCCGGGCGAGCTTATCTATGCGCTGGCGCTGACCAAGCGCGCGGCGGCGAAAGTGAACCACGACCTCGGCCTGCTGGCGTCAGAGAAAGCTGATGCCATTATTCGGGCCGCTGATGAAGTGCTGGCGGGCAAGCATCCCGACGAGTTTCCGCTAGCCATCTGGCAAACCGGTTCCGGTACCCAGAGTAATATGAATATGAACGAGGTGCTGGCTAACCGTGCCAGTGAACTGCTCGGCGGCGTGCGAGGGATGGAGCGTAAAGTTCACCCTAACGATGACGTCAATAAAAGCCAAAGTTCCAACGACGTTTTCCCGACGGCGATGCACGTGGCGGCGGTTATTGCCCTACGCGTAAAGCTGATCCCCCAGCTTAATGTGCTGAAAAAGACTCTCCACGATAAATCCGTTGCCTTCAACGATATCGTCAAAATTGGCCGTACTCATCTACAGGACGCCACGCCGCTGACCCTTGGCCAGGAGATTTCAGGCTGGGTCGCGATGCTTGAACACAGCCTCAAACACATCGACTACGGCCTGCCGCATCTGACGGAACTGGCGCTGGGCGGGACTGCGGTCGGGACAGGTCTGAACACGCATCCGGAATATGCGGTGCGGGTCGCGGCGGAGTTGGCGAGCATCAGCGGTCAACCGTTTGTTACCGCGCCGAATAAATTTGAAGCGCTGGCGACCGTTGATGCGCTGGTGCATGCTCATGGGGCGCTAAAAGGTCTGGCCGCCTCGCTGATGAAAATCGCCAACGATGTGCGTTGGCTGGCATCCGGTCCTCGCTGCGGAATTGGGGAAATCTCCATTCCGGAAAATGAACCGGGATCGTCGATTATGCCAGGTAAGGTCAACCCGACTCAGTGCGAAGCCCTGACCATGCTGTGCTGTCAGGTGATGGGTAACGATGTGGCGGTGAATATCGGCGGCGCGTCGGGTAACTTCGAGCTTAACGTTTATCGCCCGATGGTTGTCCACAACTTCCTGCAATCCGTGCGCCTGCTGGCCGACGGCATAGAGAGCTTTAATGAACACTGTGCGGTAGGGATCGAGCCTGAGCGCGAGCGCATCAGTCAGTTACTCAATGAGTCGCTGATGCTGGTGACAGCGCTCAACACCCATATCGGCTATGACAAGGCGGCGGAAATCGCTAAAAAAGCGCATAAAGAGGGGCTCACCCTGAAAGCTTCCGCGCTGGCGCTCGGCTACCTGACAGAAGCTGAGTTCGATAGCTGGGTGCGCCCTGAAGAAATGGTCGGCAGCATGGCTACTCGCTAGCCAGCCACAGGTGCAGCCTCGGGATCAATAACCTGAGCGACTGTGCCTGCGGTTTATAGCGGTACTGCACGTTATCGGCATCATAGTTCAGCAATTCCCCCAGGTCCGGCACGCTCACGCCTTTGGTGCCGGATATCAGCGTAATCAGCGGCCCGGGGCAGGCGTATTGCACCTGCTTTTGCTCCCCGGTATACCAGACCCGGGCGATGGGCTGCACCTTCACCGGCCGTTTGATTTTAAGTTTTGCCCGCTGCGGCAGGGCGGCAATAGCCTGATACTCCCGTTCCAGCTTGCTTTGCCACTGTTCGCGAGTCCAAGGTGGAACCGCGCGCGGCGATTGCAGGCTTTTCTCCAGTTGCACCAGCACCTGATCGCGGGTCAGGTTTTTAATCACATGCTTATTAGCCCAGCCGAAACGGATGGTGCTCGGATCACGCAATGGTGTCAGCGTGCGGTAGGCGCTGAGGGTAATCAGGCCTGGAAGATGGCGGTGGACCCACTCGAAGCGCGCGGCGCTGGGGAGTCCTGAATCAATGGTGACAATCTTCTCGAAGGTCGCTTTGAGGGCATTGATATGGGTGATTTGGCGCAATAATTCGGCCTGCTCGTCGATATCAGTCTGCAGACAAATCGCCCCTGGCAAACGCACGGCAGCCTTACTGCTGCGACTTTCCGACTGCTGCTGGATAAACAAGTGGCTATAGTGGCTGAGCGCCATCTCCAGCGCAGTTTTGCCGGTATGTTGAACCACATTGATCGCGTCCAACGGCTGGTGTTCGGCATTTTTGCTCACCGGCGGTAACTCAAATACCCGGGCAGCCAGCAGGCGGCAAGCACTCAAGGACTGCCGCAGTGCCAGGAGTTCTCGCTCCAACTGACGAAAGGTGTCATTCAAACGGTCAACAAGGTCATAGCTAGCCATATTTTCCACCTTAGTTACAACATACTAGATGTTTTTTTAACTATACGCAGGCCTCGGCATCTGCGCAAGGGCTAATCAGGTAGAGGTAAAATCAGGCAACTGGTGGTAGATAGGCCAGCTAAAACAGAAACTTGCCCCGCCCAATGGACTGGCGCCGCAATGAACCTCTCCGGCCATCGCCTGGGCGATACTGTGCACGATAGCCAGGCCGAGACCGCAGCCGCCGGTGGCGCGGTCACGGCTGGGGTCGAGGCGGACAAATGGCTCAAAAACCCGCTCCCTTTCATCTGGCGCAATTCCCGGCCCATCGTCTTCTACCCACAACGTCGCACGCGAGCCTTCTAGCGTTAGGCTCACTTGAATCCGCTGGTGACTGTAGCGCAGGGCATTGTTGACCAGATTATCCAGCACGCGTTCCATCAGGCGCATATCCAGCGCGCCATAATTTCCGGGGATGACCTTGCTCAGCGTCACCTCACGCTGTGGGTTAACCATCTGAATGTCTTCAATGTGAGCGCTGATCCACGCCGGGAAGTTGGGCGTGGTGAGCTTCAGTTCGTTTTGCGGGCGGTCAAGACGGGCGTAGGTCAACAGCTCCTCAATCAAGGCTTCCAGTTGGCCAATATCGCGATTTAGTGCCAGCGATTCCGCTTCAGTCAGATTCTCGCTCATCTCCAGGCGATAGCGCAGACGAACCAGCGGTGTGCGCAGTTCATGAGCGATACCGTCGATCAACTGTTTCTTGCTGGCAATGAGCGCATTGATGTTATCGGCCATCTGGTTAAACGCCACGCCCAGACGCTCAAAGCTGGACATGCTGTCAAAATGAATCCGCTCGGTCAGATGTCCTTCACCAAAGCGCTGGGCAGCAGTCTCGATACGCAGCATGTCCTGCCAGTGGGGGCGCATCCAAATAAAGACCGGGAAGGCCAATGAGATAGCGATAAAAGCCATCAGCGCGATATCCAGTAGCCGCATCTCGTGAAGAAAATAGAGATAGGGCACCGGGCCAACAGAAAGGACATAGTGGCTGCGCGGAATTCGCTGAATAAAGGTGTACTGATCGTCAAGGGCAACAATATCCCCGGCGCGCAGATGCTGCATCGAATTTTCCGAGAGCTTAAATTTGCTGATCGGTTCGATATGCAGGTCGAAGGAAAGATTCAGGTCCAGTTCTTTGAGAGTTTTACTCCAGTCGCGGGGCGGGATCTCCCGCAGCTCGCTACGCATCAGATACAGCGAGCTTTTCATCAGGTCGTCCAGCGACTGACGGCCTGCGCGCTCGGCGGTGAATTTATACACCAGACCGACCATCATGGTCATCACCAGGAAACAGACGAACAGCAGCAGGTAAAACTGCACAAACAGCTTCTTCATAGCCAGACCCGTAAATTAATTATCCCAGGCGTGCGGGGCGAACAGATAGCCTTTATTGCGCACCGTCTTGATGCGATACGGTTCTGTCGCGTTATCGAGTAGTTTTTTGCGCAACCGCGAGATAGCGACATCAACGCTGCGGT
Organism: Klebsiella sp.; assembly: GCF_027492335.1. NCBI lineage: Bacteria > Pseudomonadati > Pseudomonadota > Gammaproteobacteria > Enterobacterales > Enterobacteriaceae > Klebsiella > Klebsiella sp. The sequence goes on from NZ_JAPUEW010000042.1 coordinate 158,736, forward strand.
CCATTCCGTCGTAGGTCACGCCGCGCAGGTTTTTCAGCAGAGCGTCGCGGTCCATAATTTGTCCAGCATGGGTTGCCAGCTCCCACAGTAGATCGAAGTCTGCTGTGGACAGTGCGATGCTTTCGCCGCTGAGCATCACCTGGCGATTAACCGGGTCGATGCTCAGGGACCCAAACGTGATGGCTTTATGCGGTGTGAGCGAAGAAGGCACTCCGCTTGCTGGCGTGGTGATGTGCTGACGCAGATGCAGGCGCAAACGAGCCAACAGTACGGCGGGTGGAGTGGTTTTCAGAATATAATCGCTGGCACCCATTTCGAGCGATAAAATATGGTTCATATCGCTGTCAAGAGAGGTTAGCAGCACGATTGGGCCCTGCCACTGGCCGCGTAAATCCCGGCACAGCGTCATGCCGTCTTTACCGGGTAACATGATATCCAGCAGCACCAGATCCGGTTTTTCTCGAGCGATGACTTCTTCCGCCCGGTCTCCACGCGGCTCCACGATGACATCCATATCGTGTTTTCCCAGATAAGCGGCGATGAGCGCACCAACTTCCGGCTCATCCTCAACATAAACGATTTTATTCATATTTTATGCGTATATGTAAAAGGGCTAACATACACTGCGATTAATTTACCTGCCATTACTCTTTTATAAACAAATGTTCTTCCGTTATGCTGCGGGTACTTGTTGTTTAAATGTTAAGGCAAAAGGAATGGGGTTGTTGATTAAAGCGCTGCTCGGGGCGCTGGTGGTTGTCCTGATCGGCGTACTGTCCAAAACGAAAAATTACTATATCGCCGGGTTAATTCCACTCTTTCCTACCTTCGCGCTGATTGCACACTATATCGTCGCCAGCGAACGGGGCATTGAAGCGCTGCGGACTACCATTGTGTTCGGCATGTGGTCAATCATTCCGTACTTTATCTATCTGCTTTCGCTGTGGTATTTCACCGGGGTGATGCGCCTGCCGTTTGCTCTGGCAGGCGCTGTCGTGTGCTGGAGTCTTTGCGCGTGGCTGTTAATTATCGGCTGGAGCCGCTTTCACTAACGCAGATGACGGCCGCCGTCGACGGCGAATGAGCGGCCAGTCACATAGCTACTACTGAATAGATATTCGATAAGGTCGATAATCTCTTTTTCGCCCGGGGCAATTTTCATCAGCGATTTGTCCAGCGCCTGTCGACGGTACTCTGCATCGTCGCCTTCATTAAACAGGATAAGCGATGGGGCAATGGCGTTGACTTTAATTTCCGGTGCCAGCTTGCGGGCAAACGAGCGGCTCATATTATCCAGCGCGGCCTTACTGGCGGCGTAGGCAATATGTTTATCGCTGCCGCGTTCCACGACGTAATCGGTGATGTGAATAATATCGCTGGCAGCATGGCCGTGACCGCTCAGCAGGCTTTCCAGCGCATGGTTAAGCAGGTAGGGCGCGTTGACGTGAATTTGCATCATGCTGGCAAGCACCGTGGTTAACGCAATTCCCGGCTTTTCCGCCATCCAGCCGCTGGCGTTATGAATGATGGCTCGCAGACCGCTGCTGGCGTGCGCTTTTACCTCTTCAGCGAAAGCCAGAATGTTTTCGTCGGTACTGAAATCCGCATGCAAACAGATGGCCCCGGCTTCACGCAGAGCATCGATAGCCGGATAGTACGTGCGGTAGCTGATGATAACGGGCTGTTGTTGTGTCAAAAAATGGTGGGCCAGGGCGAGGCCAATACGACGACCTCCGCCTGTTATCAGAATCGGGCGAGGCTGGATTTCAGCCATGGGTATCTCCTTTGAGTTCAGCGGCAGGGCAACCGCTTACCCCACCAGCATCCACGTTGCCGGTACGGCGGCAACCAGCAAAAAACCAATTAATGCCAATTCACGGCGTTTGAGCGAGCGATCGTGCTGGTGTGTACGACGGGCATACAGGAAAACCAGAAGACCCGGGGCGTAAAGTATCACCGACATCAGCAAATGCACAGGGCCGGACGCATATAATAACCATAAGCCATAAATGCAGGCTCCGACACCCACAGCCTTATGCAGCGGGCGGACCGCAATCTTCAGCAGAAACGCGCCAACGAGAAAATAGGGGACCAGAATCATCTCGGAAGCGATAGTCAGTAGCGTGTTGTAATCCGATCCGGTGAGCCAGATCAACACCAGTGAAACCTGCACGCTAATATTGGTGAGCCACAACGAAGCCGACGGTGCGTTATTTTTATTCTGCCGGGCGAAGAGGCGCGGAAACGCTTTATGTGTTGCCGCCAGAAAAGGGACTTCCGCGGCCATTATTGTCCAGCTCAGATACGCCCCGCAAACCGAGATAATCAGCCCCGCGGCGATAACAATCTCGCCCCATGACCCCATCATTCTGACCATCAGCCCGGCCATTGAGGGATTACGAATTTCCGCCAGTTCAGCGCGCGGAACCACGCCCAAAGAGAGCAGCGTCACCAGCAAATACACTGCCAGTGCTGACAGCACCGCCAGCAGCGTGGCGCGTCCTACGTCCTGTTTATTGCGAGCGCGGGCGGAAACCACTACCGCGCCTTCAACGCCGATAAACACCCACAAGGTGATCAGCATGGTGTTTTTCACCTGCTCCCACACCGGTACACCTAGCGCCAGACCGCTAAAATCGAGCCGGAAAGTCTCCAGGCGAAACGCGATGGCGGCCAACGCGACAAACGCGCCCAACGGCAATAGCTTAGCGAGCGTTGCGGCCAGGTTGATGCCCGCCGCCGTTTGCACTCCGCGCAGGACCAGGAAATGCACGATCCACAGCAGTGCGGAAGCCCCCACGATAGACTGCCAGGTGTTGCCATCGCCAAACAGGCGCAGTTCCGGAGTATCGGTAAAGAAACTCAGCGCTGAGAAAACGATAACCAGATAGGAGACATTAGCGATAACCGCGCACAGCCAGTAGCCCCATGCAGAACAGAAGCCAATTAGCTCACCAAAACCTTCGCGAGCGTAGGTAAAAATGCCGCCGTCGAGTTCGGGGCGAATTCGGGTCAGCAGCAACATGGCGAAGGCAAGAAACAGAATTCCCACACCGGTAATCGCCCAGCCGATAAGCAGAGCGGAAGGGCTGGCGACGGCCGCCATGTTCTGCGGCAAACTGAATACACCTGCACCCAGCATCGAGCTGAGTACCAACGCGGTCAGGGCGCTAAGGCCCAGTTTCTTATCCATTGCATTCCCGAGGTGATAACCATAAAGCTAAGAATATTTATTTTGCGAAATCGCATAAAAATGGAGGATTGCGCTAAGGCGCGGGATTTTACGGAGTGTTTTGTATGCATGCAATGGAGAGAAATGAAAAAAAACAAAAAGGCGACAAAGTGTCGCCTTTTTATTCAGTTGGGGAACTGTTATTTGTACAGGTCGGCGCTGATGGTGATGTTGCCACCACGTTCCTGCCACTGACGGGTTATGTGATAGTACTTCGCGCCTTTCTTCGCTGCGCGTTTTGCCGTCTGGTAAGAGATTTCAGTCATGTTACCGTAGTTGCCGGTGAACTTGATGCTGTCATAAGGAACCATCTGTGCGGCGGTGATTTTGTTCACTTCTTCAACTTTAGTGCCATCCGGCAGCGTGACAGTGTAACGCCCGCCTTTAGAGGATTGCGTTTCAAAGAAGCGACCTACGCCAGTACCTGAACCCACGGCTGCGGTGGTAGCAACGCCTGGAATTTCAACTTTTTTGGCCGCGTCGCCGCCTTCGGCCAGCGCTGCGCGACCGGCTTCGGAATCAGCCGGGATCGCGTCTGGGCTTTGCAGGACGCGTTTTTTGGCATCCGCTTTATAGACGTAAGCGGTAATGCGCTGGTTGCCGCCCTGGTTAGCATCAACCTGGCGCACGATAAAGAATGAGGCTGCGCCTTTGGCTTTCGCCGCTTTGGTGATAGCGTCGTTGACTTCCGGCTGGCTGCGGTAGAAGCCCTGGACGGTGACGGTATCAAACGGTTCCAGCTCAACGGCCTGGTCTTTAGGCAATTCCATGACGCCGTTGATAATGCGATTTTTTGGCGCATCGGCCTGCGGGGCGTTTTCTTTATAGAAATCTGCCGTTACGCGCAAATTGCCGCCGCTGCCAAAATCAGACGTGTCGACAACATAAAAGGAAGCTGCGCCTTCTTTGTCCGCTTTACGGGAAACCGCCTGCACCGCGTCGCCGATGGCGTTAAAACGGCCGGTGACCACTACGCGGTCGTAGGGCTTCAGCGCTGCCGCCTGCTCTGGAGTCAGCTCGGTCGCTGCATGCGCAGACAACGCGGTCGTAGCCAGAAGAGCAGACGCCAGGAGTGAGTTCTTAAGCTTCATAAAAATAATCCTTTGCCTTGCGCAAACCATGTACTGGTATTGTTGTTGACTGAAAACGTTTGATTATTGCATTTATCGTAAGTGACTGTCTGCGTCAATTTTCAGTTGTCGCCCGAAACGTATAGTGCAGAAATATAACATTTTTCGATATGTGGAAAAAACAGCCGCTTGACCAGCAAAATCGATAATCCATATCGCTTTCATAAGTTAACGTAATGTTAATGTGATGTTCCGGATGGTAATAAATGGCGAATTAACCCATCATCCAGGCGAATTATCAGGTGTTGGCGTGAAAATGAGGTAAATATTGCTGCCTGACACGGTTAGCCGTGAGTTTTACCAATAAAATCAAAATTTCTGTTTTATCGCTGTAGATCACAGTCGGTATTTTCAGTAGGTTATAAAAAGTTTGTTACTGTTTCATTTTTTCAGACATATGTCAGGTCGCGCTTTCTTTCGCCACCGGACGGTCGTTTGTGAGAAAAGTAAACCATCATCAAAAACCGATGGAAGGGAAAACTATGCGTATTGGTGTACCAAAAGAGAGACTAGCCCAGGAAACCCGGGCAGCCGCCACGCCGAAAACGGTGGAGCAACTGCTGAAACTCGGGTTTAACGTCGCGGTAGAAAGCGGCGCCGGTAAACTGGCCAGTTTCGACGACGAGGCTTTTGTTGAGGCCGGGGCAGAGATTGTTAGTGGTAATGACGTGTGGCAGTCAGATGTCATTCTGAAAGTTAACGCGCCGGATGACGATGAGATCCCGTTGCTTAACCCCGGCACGACGCTGATCAGTTTCATCTGGCCTGCGCAAAACCCGCAGCTGATGGAAAAACTGGCGGCGCGTAACATTAACGTGATGGCAATGGACTCGGTGCCGCGTATTTCCCGCGCCCAGTCGCTGGATGCGTTAAGTTCAATGGCTAACATCGCCGGTTATCGTGCGATTGTCGAAGCCGCTCACCAGTTTGGTCGCTTCTTTACCGGGCAGATCACCGCCGCCGGTAAAGTTCCTCCCGCCAAGGTGATGGTTATCGGGGCAGGGGTTGCGGGCCTGGCGGCCATTGGTGCTGCAAACAGTCTCGGCGCGATCGTCCGCGCGTTCGATACCCGTCCGGAAGTTAAAGAACAGGTGCAGAGTATGGGCGCCGAGTTCCTGGAACTGGATTTTAAAGAGGAAGCGGGCAGCGGCGATGGCTATGCCAAAGTCATGTCTGAAGCCTTTATCAAAGCTGAGATGGCGTTGTTTGCCGCCCAGGCGAAAGACGTTGATATCATCGTGACCACGGCGCTGATTCCGGGCAAACCCGCACCGAAGCTGATTACCCGCGAAATGGTTGACTCCATGAAACCTGGCAGCGTGGTGGTCGATTTGGCGTCGCAAAACGGCGGAAACTGTGAATACACCGTATCGGGTCAAGTGGTAACGACCGCTAACGGCGTGAAGATCATCGGCTATACCGACCTGCCGGGCCGTTTACCGACTCAGTCCTCACAGCTGTACGGCACCAACCTCGTCAACCTGCTTAAACTGCTCTGTAAAGAGAAAGACGGCAATGTCGTTATCGATTTTGATGATGTCGTTATCCGCGGCGTTACCGTGGTTCGCGAGGGTGAAGTCACCTGGCCCGCACCGCCCATTCAGGTTTCTGCTCAACCGCAGGCGGCAGCGAAGAAGGTTGAAGCACCAAAAGCTGAGGCGAAACCGAGCTCACCGTTGCGCAAGTACGCGTTGATGGCGCTGGCGATTATCCTTTTTGGCTGGCTGGCAAGCGTGGCGCCGAAAGAGTTCCTGGGCCACTTTACCGTTTTTGCGCTCTCCTGCGTGGTGGGTTACTACGTCGTGTGGAACGTTTCTCATGCGCTGCACACGCCGCTGATGTCGGTGACAAATGCTATTTCAGGCATCATCGTCGTCGGAGCATTACTACAGATAGGCCACGGCGGCTGGGTTAGCTTCCTGAGCTTTATCGCGGTGCTGATCGCCAGCATTAATATTTTTGGTGGTTTCACCGTCACTCAGCGCATGCTGAAAATGTTCCGCAAAGGATAAGGGGTAACAAATGTCTGGTGGATTAGTTACAGCTGCATACATTGTTGCCGCGATCCTGTTTATTTTTAGCCTGGCAGGCCTGTCTAAACACGAAACCTCTCAGCAGGGCAACTACTACGGTGTTGCCGGGATGGCGATTGCGCTGGTGGCGACCATTTTGGGGCCGGACAGCAGCAACGTCGCGTGGATCCTGCTGGCGATGGTTATCGGTGGCGCCATTGGTATTCGTCTGGCGAAGAAAGTTGAAATGACCGAAATGCCGGAGCTGGTAGCGATTCTGCACAGCTTCGTAGGTCTGGCGGCGGTGCTGGTAGGCTTTAACAGCTATCTGCAGCATGAAACCGGCATGGAACAAATTCTGGTCAATATTCATCTGACCGAAGTGTTCCTCGGCATCTTCATCGGTGCGGTGACCTTTACCGGTTCCGTTGTCGCGTTCGGCAAACTGTGCGGCAAGATGTCCTCCAAACCGCTGATGCTGCCGAATCGCCACAAGCTGAACCTGGCGGCGCTGGTGGTTTCTTTCCTGCTGCTGGTGGTGTTTGTTCGTACCGACAGCGTAGGCATGCAGGTTCTGTGCCTGCTGGTGATGACCGTTATCGCGCTGGCATTTGGCTGGCACCTGGTGGCCTCTATCGGCGGTGCAGATATGCCGGTCGTGGTTTCAATGCTGAATTCCTACTCCGGTTGGGCGGCAGCGGCGGCGGGCTTTATGCTCAGCAACGACCTGCTGATTGTGACCGGTGCGCTGGTCGGTTCTTCCGGTGCGATTCTGTCTTACATCATGTGTAAGGCGATGAACCGTTCGTTCTTCAGCGTGATCGCAGGTGGTTTCGGTACCGATGGTACGGCTGCCAGTGGTGATGAAGAAGTGGGCGAACATCGCGAAATCAGTGCTGAAGAAACGGCAGAAATGCTGAAAGAGTCGCACTCGGTGATCATCACCCCAGGCTACGGCATGGCGGTAGCGCAGGCACAGTATCCGGTAGCGGAAATCACTGAGAGACTGCGCGCGCGCGGTATCAAAGTGCGCTTTGGTATTCACCCGGTTGCCGGGCGTTTGCCAGGTCACATGAACGTGCTGCTGGCTGAAGCGAAAGTGCCTTACGACGTGGTGCTGGAGATGGATGAAATCAATGATGACTTCTCCGATACCGACACCGTGCTGGTTATCGGCGCGAACGACACCGTTAACCCGGCCGCGCTGGACGATCCAAACAGCCCGATCGCCGGTATGCCGGTGCTGGAAGTGTGGAAAGCGCAGAATGTGATTGTCTTTAAACGTTCGATGAACACCGGCTACGCTGGCGTACAGAACCCGCTATTCTTTAAAGAAAACACCCACATGCTGTTTGGTGATGCCAAAGCCAGCGTCGATGCAATTCTCAAATCTTTGTAATGTAAAGCGTTTAATTTAAAACGTTTACTTCTTAAGCCGTCTCTTCTGAGACGGCTTTTTCATATGCATGACGAAGCCATTAATTGCTCATAAAATAGTCAGTCCGCAGTGTTATACTCAGTTCGTTTTCCCACCAAACTGAGGATATTATGGATACCGAGTTAACCCCCACGCAATTGGCCATCGAATTTCTGCGTCGTGACCCCGCCGTTTTAACCCCTGCGCAGTACCTGAAAAAGCTAAAACTGCTGGAGCTGGAGTTTGCCGACTTAATGGCGCTCTCATCCATGGAGCTTAAAGAAGAGATCGATCACGCCTGGCGTTTAGGTATCCACTAACGTTTCGTTACCGACATTTGCTGTTGATGACAGGGGCCATAAAGGGCCCTTTATTTTTGTCTTGAACATAAAAAATCCCCCGCGCAGGCAGGGGATAGTTTTTATTACAGTCTATTTAAGCGCTGGCTAATCGTCTTCGTCGTCATCCAGTTCAACCGGCGTCTGGTACTGATCCGGTTTCAATGCCAACAGGTCGCAGCGCAGGTGATCGATAACCTGTTCGGCTGTATTGCCGAGGAAGGCCGCCGATAACCCGGTACGCCCGATGGTACCCAGCACCACAATCCCCGCCTGCAGATGTTCAGACAGGTCGGGAATCACCTCTTCAGGTAGACCTTTCTCAACGTGGGTACGGCTTTCATCAATGCTGAATTTCTGGCGTAACGCTTTCATCGCCAGCAGATGCTGACCGCGAATGGCGTCGTTATAGATACTGGGGTCAAAATCAGGCAGTTCAATCGCGATATTGATTGGCGTTACCGGATAAGCACCCACCAGATGGACCTCGGTATGGTTAACCTGTTCCGCCAGTTCAATCGTTTCTCTTACCAGCTTCTCATTGAGCGCGTTGTGGTAATTCTCTTCGCTGGCGAGGTTGACCGCCACCAGCGCTTTACCGCCTTCCGGCCATGGCTGATCTTTGACCATCCACACCGGACATGGACATTTGCGCAGCAGATGCCAGTCTGTCGGGGTGAAAATGACCGCTTCCAGCCGGTCGTGCTGGTGCGCCATCTTCAGGACTAAATCATGCTTATCGCTGATGATTTCCTGAATAATGGCCTCAAAGGGACGGTTGTGCCACACCACTTTGATGTCGATGGGAACACCGGAATCAATATAAAATTTGGCCTGCTCGCGGATCCAGGCGCTACGCTGGCTGATAACGCCCTGGCGCATGGCCGTGCGTTCATCAGGGGATAGCAGGGTGGTCATCTCATAGGAAAAATCATAGATCGGCAAAAAGGCTTTGATGCGTCCACCAATCCTTTGGTGCAGATACACCGCACGCCGCAATGCAGGCTGGTCGTCCTGATTGGGGTCAATTACTACCAGCATGTTCTGATACTTTGCCATACAGGGTCTCCTTACAACTGTAACCACAGTTCGTAATTAAAAAGATAACCTATATGGATGAAATGAAACAGGGGATGTGCCTGGCCAGATCAACAAATTAGAAAAAAATTCGCAATCTGGCCCAGTAACAGAAGAGTTATCAGGCGACGTTGCGGGCCTGACCGGCAAGTTGTGCCAGCAGGTCGCTATTTTCGATGGTGATATATTTGCCTTTGACCGCCAGCATACCGCTTTTCTGGAAACGCCCCAGCAGGCGGCTAATGGTTTCCACCGTCAGACCCAGATAGTTACCGATATCGCCACGGGTCATGGTCAGACGGAACTCACGTGGGGAGAAACCACGTTGAGCGAAGCGACGGGAGAGATTATATATAAAGGCCGCCAGGCGCTCTTCTGCGTTCTTTTTGGAAAGCAACAGGATCATGTCCTGATCGCCTTTGATCTCGCCGCTCATCAGACGCATCATCTGCTGGCGCAGATTCGGCATTTTGCCGGAAAGATCGTCCAGGGTTTCGAAAGGAATTTCGCAGACCATTGAGGTTTCCAGCGCCTGAGCAAAGCTCGGGTGGTGGCCGGTGCCGATGGCGTCAAAACCCACCAGATCGCCCGCCAGGTGAAAACCGGTAATTTGCTCATCACCCTGTTCAGTGATGGTGTAACTCTTGATTGTGCCAGAACGAATTGCATACAGCGATTTCAGCTCATCACCGGCTTTGAACAAGGTCTGTCCTTTCTGGATAGGCTTTTTCCGCTCGATGATGTTATCAAGCTGATCAAGCTCATGCTCGTTCAGAGTAAAAGGGATGCAAAGCTGGCTGATGCTGCAATCCTGGCAATGGATTGCACAACCGCCAGACTGAATGCGTCGTATAATTCGCTTTTCCGGGATCATAAGTCTGCTCAGGCGTTTAATTGATATTGGTCAATTTTAACATCTTTTTGGTGAGCAGGTAAGCCTCGAACCTCTGAAACACGTAATATTAAGAGGGTAAATCAATTATCCCTCTTATCTGCTTGATTACGAATGAGTTGTCGGAACGTATGGGATTGTAAAATTCCCGGAAGATTCCAGAAAAGGCACATACGGTCAAAGAAGCAAATACCCCTCGTGGCGCAATAACCACTCTTTTCGTTGTACGCCGCCAGCGTATCCGGTCATGGTGCCGTTGCGCCCGATAACGCGATGGCAGGGCACCACAATACTGACTGGGTTAGATCCGTTCGCGGCACCGACCGCGCGCGCAGCGCCTGGCCGACCCAGCGTTTCCGCGAGCTGGCCATAGTGCATGACCTGACCGCAGGGTATGGTGCGCAGCGCTTTCCAGACTTCACGTTGAAACGGCGTGCCTGCGGTAGCGGTAGGAAGGGTGTCGATAATGCTCAAATCGCCTGCAAAATAGTCGGCGAGCTTACGGCTTAAATCACCCGGATTTACGGCGGCAACGCACTGGTAACCTTCGTGGCGATAGTGCACATCCAGCAGTTGCTCCATGCGATCGCTATGCTCTTCCCACTCCACGGCGCGTAGTTGATATTGCTCGTCGCAAATAATCCACAGCGGCCCCATTGGGGTATCGATTTTGTCCTGCAGCAGCGTCAGCATCGTTATTCCTCTTCCCTTGTATGAGGCCAACAAGATACCACGTGGCCCGCGCGGGCAACTATACCTCCAAAAGATAAACATCTCTGGCGGTAAAACAACGTAAACGGATTGAGGGCGCAGTGCGTCGCCGCTATAGTAATCCCCGGTAGTAGCTGGAGGAACGCGCATGAATCTTGACGACAAATCCCTATTTCTTGGCGCTATGGAGGACGTACAGCCTCTGAAGCGCAATAACGACGTTCACTGGCATCCCGAGCGTAACGCTCGCCCCGTACAACGGGTAGACACCCTGCAGCTTGATAACTGTCTCACCACCGGCTATCTCGATATTGTGCCGCTAGCCACCGCGCTGGAGTTTAAGCGCGAAGGGCTGCAATCCGGGGTGCTGGATAAACTGCGACGCGGCAAATACAGCCAGCAGGCGAGCCTGAATCTACTGCGTCAGCCGGTTGAACAGTGCCGACAACTGCTGTTCGCCTTTGTGATTCAGGCGCAGAAGGAGGGGCTGCGCAATTTGCTGATCGTTCATGGCAAAGGGCGCGATGATAATGCTCATGCCAATATCATTCGTAGTTACCTGGCGCGCTGGCTGGTGGAACTGCCGGAGGTTCAGGCCTTTTGTACCGCGTTAGGGCACCACGGCGGCAGCGGCGCGTGCTACGTCGCTCTGCGCAAATCTGCCGAGGCAAAACAGGAAAACTGGGAGCGCCACGCTAAACGCAGCCGCTAGCGCATCAGTAACGTCAGCTCCCGGGCCGCTTTTTGCAGCTCGGGCAAAACTCTTTCCAGCATCTCACGCGTTGAAACCTGCCCGGCATGAACGCCGACGTTAAGCGCCGCCTGAATTTGCCCCTGCGGGTTAAACAGTGGCACCGCCAGCGAGCGTAGCCCCATTTCCAGCTCCTGATCGTTAAGCGCGTAGCCTTGTTGATGAACGCGTTTAAGTTCAGCACGCAGTTTCGCTACCGAATCGACGGTTTGCGGGGTATAGCGAATCATCGTCACCCGACCCAGCATATCGTTGAGCTTCTCTTCCGGCTGGTGGCTCAATAGCACACGGCCCATTGAGGTCGCCCAGGCGGGCAAGCGGCTGCCAATATCCAAATCGATGGTCATAATTCGCGAGCTGGATGCGCGGGCGATATAGAGAATGTCGTCGCCATCAAGTGTCGCGATAGAGCAGGACTCATTAAGCATTTCGCTTAAATGCTTCAGTACCGGCTGCGCCGAACGCGCCAGCGGCGTGGAGGCCAGCCAGGCGTGCCCCAGAGCCAGAATCCTCGGGCGCAGCTGGAAATTTTTGCCATCCTCGGCGTAAACAAAGCCTAATTTGCTCAGGGTATACAGGCAGCGACGCACCGCCGCACGCGGAATACCGGTCTTCTGGCTGATTTGCGAGATGGACAGCAGTGGGCGCTGTGGGGTGAAGGCCTGAATCACTTCCAGCCCGCGCGCCAACGAAGCCATAAAGTTCGGATCGCCCTTAAACGGATCGCTATCGCCCGTCAGTAAATCGTCTGGATGTTTCTCCATTTTCGTCTCCGTATTTGCCATCGATCACATTCTTTCGCTAAAGATATACGATGTTCGATTATCGCACCATATTTCGATTATCGCCCTTGACCAGCATCGTTAAGCGGGTCACATTTTGTGCGAACAACGAATAAAAGTGCGATTACCGCACATACAGGAGCGACCTGATGATTGATAAAAGCGTGTCGACGCTAAGTGATGCCATCGTTGGGATCCACGACGGGGCGACCATTATGATTGGCGGTTTTGGCCCCGCCGGTCAGCCGACGTACCTGATAGATGCTCTGATAGAACAGGGGGCTCGTGATTTAACCATCATTAACAATAACGCGGGTAACGGCGAAGTGGGCCTCGCGGCGTTACTGAAAGCCGGGCGGGTGCGCAAGATGATTTGCTCGTTCCCGCGCCAGGTGGATTCACAGATTTTTGACGATCTCTATCGCCGCGGCAAAGTGGAGCTGCAGCTGGTGCCGCAGGGAAATCTGGCGGCACGCATTCAGGCGGCAGGCGCGGGTCTCGGTGCGGTATTTACTCCTACGGGTTACGGTACGCCGTTGGCGGAGGGTAAAGAGACCCGCGAGATCGACGGCCGTCATTACGTTCTTGAATATCCCATCAAAGCAGATTTCGCGTTGATTAAAGCCCATCAGGGCGATCGCTGGGGCAACCTGGTTTATCGCAAAGCGGCGCGCAACTTCGGCCCGATCATGGCGACCGCCGCTCAAACCACCATTGTGGAAGTCTCGCAACTGGTCGCCCTGGGTGAGCTCGATCCGGAAAGCGTTATTACGCCGGGCATTTTTGTCCAGCGCGTCTATTCCCTGGAAAACCTGATTGCTGCCAAAAGCGCCTGAGGAACCCATTATGCAAAAACTGACTCGCGATGAGATGGCCCAGCGCGTGGCCCGCGATATACCCGAAGGTGCTTACGTCAACCTGGGGATCGGTTTACCGACCCGTATTGCTAACTATCTTCCGGCGGATAAAGAAGTGTTCCTGCACAGCGAAAACGGCTTGCTTGGGATGGGGCCGAAACCGCAGCCGGGGGAAGAGGACTCAGAGTTGATTAACGCCGGGAAAGAGTATGTGACCCTGCTTCAGGGCGGTTGTTATTTCCACCATGGTGACTCCTTCGCCATGATGCGCGGAGGCCACCTGGATATCTGCGTCCTTGGAGCCTATCAGGTCTCCGCCCGCGGCGATCTGGCGAACTGGAGCACCGGGGCGCCCGATGCCATTCCCGCCGTCGGTGGCGCGATGGATCTGGCTATCGGCGCGCGTCAGGTCTTCGTGATGATGGATCACCTGACTCGCGATGGCGAATGCAAACTGGTCGAACACTGCACCTATCCGCTGACCGGCGTTGGCTGCGTCAGCCGCATCTATACCGATCTGGCGGTGATCGATATCAGTGAGAACGGCCCGGTGGTGCGGGAAATCTTTAACGGCCTCTCTTTTGAAGAACTGCAGCGCATCACTCCGGTGACGCTGACTTTCGAGCAACTGGCGGAAAGCGCGTAAGGAACCTATGATGAATCAGGCATTTATCTGCGATGCAGTGCGTACGCCGTTCGGTCGTTTTGGTGGTACGCTGGCGACAATGCGCGCTGACGATCTGGCGGCGCTGCCGCTAAAAGCGCTGCTGGAACGTAACCCAGGCCTTGATCCAGCGCGTATTGATGATGTGATTTATGGCTGCGCTAACCAGGCTGGCGAAGATAACCGCAACGTCGCCCGTATGGCGCTGCTGCTGGCCGGACTGCCGGAAAGCGTGCCGGGCAGCACCGTCAACCGCCTGTGTGGTTCCAGCCTTGATGCGATCGGCATCGCAGCGCGTGCGATTAAAAGCGGCGAAACTCAACTGATGATTGCCGGTGGTGTGGAAAGCATGTCGCGCGCGCCGTTTGTGATGGGTAAGGCGGAAATCGCCTTTAGCCGCACAATGAAGATGGAAGATACCACTATTGGCTGGCGCTTTATCAACTCGCAGATGAAAGCGCTGTATGGCGTTGATTCAATGCCGGAAACTGCCGAAAACGTGGCGGGTGATTTTGCCGTTTCGCGTGCAGATCAGGATGCATTTGCGCTGCGTAGCCAACTGCGCACCGCGGCGGCGCAAGAGGCTGGGCGCTTTGCCGACGAGCTGATCGCCGTTTCGGTCCCGCAGCGAAAGGGTGAAGCGCTGCTATTTACCCAGGATGAACACCCGCGCAGCACTAGCGCAGAGGTGCTGGCGAAACTACGCGGCGTGGTCCGTGCTGACGGCACGGTCACGGCGGGTAACGCCTCCGGGGTTAACGACGGTGCCTGCGCGCTATTGCTCGCCAGCGAGCAGGCGCTTACGGCGAATGATTTGCAACCGCTAGCCCGGGTGGTCGGCGTGGCGACGGCGGGGGTTGCGCCGCGCATTATGGGATTTGGCCCGGCACCGGCGGTGCGCAAGGTTCTGGCGCAAACCGGCCTGACCCTTGGACAAATGGACGTCATTGAGCTGAATGAAGCTTTCGCCGCCCAGGCGCTGGCGGTGACGCGCGATCTGGGGTTGCCTGACGATGCCGCGCACGTAAACTCGAACGGCGGCGCGATTGCGCTGGGCCATCCGCTGGGGGCCTCAGGTGGGCGTCTGGCGATGACTGCGGCGTATCAGCTGCGGCGGACTGGCGGGCGCTATGCGTTGTGCACTATGTGTATCGGCGTCGGTCAGGGGATCGCGCTGATTATTGAACGCGTTTAAGGAGCCAGAATGAGTTTGTTGACCCCGATGATGCGCACCAGCCCGCTGACCGCCTGGTTCAGCGATGCGCAGCGGGTGCAGGGTATGCTGGATTTTGAAGCCGCGCTGGCCCACGCTCAGGCCGAATGCGGGCTGGTGCCGCAGGCGGCGCTGAATCCGATTATCGAATCATGCCAGCATCAGCAAATTGACTTTGCGGCTTTGGGGCAGGCTGCCGCCAGCGCGGGAAATCTGGCGATCCCGCTGGTAAAACAGCTGACCTCGCGGGTCAAAGAACGCGATGAAGCCGCAGCGCGTTATGTTCACTGGGGGGCGACCAGCCAGGATGCTATCGACACTGGTTTTGTCCTGCAACTACGCGGTGCGCTGAATGAAACAGACGCGGTCTTACAACGCCTGCTCGATGCGCTGGCCAACCAGGCCGAGCGACATCAGCATACGGTGATGCCCGGGCGTACCTGGATGCAGCATGCACTGCCTGTGACCTTTGGCCTGAAGCTGGCGGGAACGCTCGACGCGCTACTGCGCTGGCAGATACGTCTGCGTGAAATGCGATCAAGGGTGCTGGTGCTGCAATTTGGCGGTGCCGCTGGCACGCTTGACTCGCTCAAAGCGCAAGCGCCGCAGGTTGCCGCAGCGCTGGCAAAAAAGCTCGACCTGAACCTTCCCGATACCCCGTGGCACAGCCAGCGCGATCGGCTGTTAGAAGTGGGGGCGTGGTACGCGGGTGTTTGCGGCACTCTTGGTAAGTTCGCCAATGATTTTTCCCTGCTGATGCAAACCGAAGTTGCCGAAGTCGCTGAACCGGTCGCCGAAGGTCGCGGCGGTTCATCGACCATGCCGCACAAACGTAATCCCATCTCCTGTGCGGCTATCTTGACCGCAGCTCAACGCACGCCCGGACTGGTGGCAACGTTGTATGCCGGCCAGATTCAGCAGCATGAGCGCGCGCTGGGCGGATGGCAAGCGGAGTGGGAAACGCTGCCGGACCTGATCACTCTCGTCGGCGGCGCGATGGTGCAAAGTGAAGCACTGGTGCGTGAAATGCAGGTGTTTGCGCATAAGATGCGCGCCAACCTTGATATCACCCATGGCCTGATTATGGCGGAAGCGGTCACCCTGACGCTGGCGGAGTTTATCGGTAAAGCTGAAGCCCATCATCGGGTTGAGGCCTTGTGTCGTCAGGCGATGGATGAATCGCGTTCGCTGCTGAGCGTGCTGGAAAACGATCCGTTGGTCAGTGAGCATCTTTCCACCAGCCGCTTAACCCAACTGCTGGACCCGGCAACGGCGACCGGCAGCGCTGAACTCTTCGTGCGTCAGGTGATGGCGCGCTATAAGGAGCAACGTAATGAAGGTTGATTATCAGATTGACGGGCCGGACGGTGCGCCGGTCATCGTACTTTCCAATTCGCTGGGAACCACCCGGTCGATGTGGCAGCCGCAGCTCGCGGCGCTAACGCAGCATTTTCGCGTCCTGCGCTATGATACCCACGGTCATGGTAAAACCGGCAAAAGCGGAAAGGTAACGCTGACGCAGCTTGGCGAAGATGTGATTGCGCTGCTCGATCATCTTAATATTGATAAAGCCTGGTTTTGCGGTATTTCTATGGGGGGGCTGACCGGACTGTGGCTGGGGCGTTTTGCACCTGAGCGTTTTTACGCCCTGGCAGTCGCCAACACCGCAGCGTGTATCGGCGATCAGGCGAGCTGGCTATCGCGCGCCCGCGCGGTTCGTCAGGAGGGGATGGATGTTGTGGCTGCCGGATCAGCGGATCGCTGGTTTACCCACGAATTTCGCCAGAAGACGCCGGAAGTGGTGGAAGCCCTGTGCCATCAACTGACCCATAGCAATGCAGAAGGTTATGCGGACTGTTGCGAGGCGCTGGCGGCGGCCGACCTTCGCGCTGAAGTGGCGCAAATTCCGCTACCCGTTTTGATTATTGCCGGAGAAAGTGACCCTGTCACTACGGTAGCGGACGCCAACTTCCTGCATCAGCAGATCCCCACCTCACAGGTGGTGGTACTGGCAGCGTCTCATTTATCGAATATCGAAGCACCGAAGGCATTCAACGCCGCGTTGTTGGGTTTTTTCCAGGGAGAACAGCATGGAAGATAAACAGCGTTATCAGCAGGGAATGGCAGTGCGCCGCAAGGTGCTTGGCGATACCCATGTTGATAAAACTCTGCAAAAACTGACGCCGCTCAATGAGGAGTTTCAGGATTTTATCACCCGCTACGCCTGGGGTGAGACCTGGACCCGTCCGGGCCTCGATCACCACACCCGCAGCATGATTACCATCGCGATGCTGATTGCCCTGAACCGCGAAGCTGAGCTGACAATGCATTTGCGCGCGGCGTTTAATAACGGCGTCACTCGCGACGAGTTAAAAGAGCTGATTATGCACTCCGCGCTCTACTGCGGCCTGCCCGCAGCTAACGCCACGATGCACCTGGCACAGCAGGTGTTTGATGAGATGGATGGTAGCTGAGGACAACAACTGCAACGCCAGATAATCTCTGGCGTTGCTTATTGAATCGCGTCAATCGGCAATAATTTTAATACTTATCAAACCAATACCGAGTTTTCTTTCATCTGCGGATTCGCCTGCTTCTCTAGGGCTTTGAGCATGAGGCGGAATAATTTCAATGCGCTTTGTACCTGCATGGTTAGCAAAATGCAACGCCTCTTCCTTAGCCTGTTCGCCGAGATTGAGCCGTTGCTCTTCGTTACCCACAATTACCCGAGCCTGATGACCAATATTGGGCCCATAGCCTTTGCTGGTTATCTGGAGCGTAAAGCCTTTGGGCAAGGGCTGAACAAAGGAGAGCACTACCGTCGGTGCTGAATTGCCATCGCTCCAGCGCCCCCACTCTTCGGCATGTGATAACCCAGATAAACTTTCGAGAAAGTCAGGAATGCCAGGTTGATTAAACTGATAACCCTGTGCCGGGATTTGGCTTGCGGCTGACTGCGCTGACTTTTCGAGCTTAGGCAGCATAAACTCACTAAAAGAGGGTAGCAGCGTCATGCTGCCAAATGCGCTGAGATGATCGCCATCGAAGAACATCGAGTGACCGTTTTTCCAGACGTGACACTCCGGGCCATCGCAGAGGATCGGGAAGGGATCCCAGATAGCAACCGCAGGCAGAGCGCGGATAACTTTGTTATAGCTTGCCAGAACAGGCGCACGATACTTTTGCAGCAGGTCTTGCGGCATGGTCATGCCTTTCGCGCAGATAGGGTTGCTACGGTTGAACCAGTCCGAACAGCGGAAAGGCGGTAAGGAGAAGATGGGTTTCGGCGCTTCAAAAACGACATGAACTCCCTGGTCTACAAAGCTACGGAGCTTATCAATGGCGTAATCAACGGAGCGCTGCCGGTTTTCCTCGGCCTGGGCGCTAAAGAACGATTGTTGATGTCCCTGAGAACCAAAGTAGACCCACTGGTCGCTAAAGCGAGGCAGGCGCAATGAGGCGAGGAAAAGCACGTCGCCAGGCTGGATTCGTTGATGTATTGCGTGTAGCGAGTTTTCAGCCTGTTCGCGACACTGCGGATTATCGATATCGCGTTCGGTCTGGAAACTAATAAACGGACAGCCGCCGTTGCGATATACATCGACTTCAAGATTGTTGCGGATAGCAAACTGCTTATACAACGCAGCATAGGCCAGAGTATGTGAATCGCCGATAACGTGCAGAACCCGGTATCTTGACGCTTTTTCCTGCACGCAGCCTTCCGGTTTGAAAACTATCACCTCGACGCCATCTTGAATGATGGTTTGCGGATCGGCACGACAACCAGGGTAATCTGGCGTCGCGGGGCCGCGATCCGGATACCATAAATCGGCATCGGCGCTAACCTGGCTCAAGGAAATTTTTCCGGCACGTGCATTCATTGCCGAAGCGCCCCACCAACTGATGGCAATAACGCAAAATCCCACGGCGATGATTGCAGGATTAGGCATCTGTCTTGCCATTTTGCTGCGTCGCATAGGGGTTTCGACAATATAGAAAGAGAGCGTAGCCATCACGAGGGTTAACGCGACAGCAAGCGCTTTGGTCAACGGCGTCTCAAGGCCATACGTCCAGCGAAAGAGAACGAAAACAGGCCAATGCCATAAATATAATGAGTAGGATGTTTTGCCAAAAAACAGAATGTAGCGATTTCCCAGCAAGCGGTGCAGCCAGGGGAAACTGTTCTGTTTATACAACGAAAATAGTAATAGCAGCGTTGAGATAACGGCGAGTACTGCTCCCGGCATAGGGAAGTTGTCAGGCGTTGAGATAACAAAAGCGACAAAAAGTCCGACAAGCGCAATCAGCGCTATAGGGCCGGAAAGTCGGTTTTCCCGACGTTTATCATCCCCGCTGTTCAGCGTAATCAACTGATAGAGCAGCACGCCTGAAGCCAGTTCCCAAAAACGTCCAGGGCTTAGGAAATAAGCATTGGTAGGGTTGGCCTGTGACTCCCACGCTGAGAAAATCAAAGATATCAGCAGCCCGACGGCGAACAGTATTGCCGATGCTTTTCTACCGCGCCGGCCGTGCAGCCACGCAACAAATAGTATCGGGAATATCAGGTAGAACTGCTCTTCAACGCCTAAAGACCAGGTATGGGTAAAGGGGTTAAATTCAGTGGTGGGAGCGAAGTAATCGCGCCCGTTAGCAGCCAGAATAAAGTTACTCAGGCCAACAAAGGCGAATAAGCCGGTTTGTTGGTTGACATCACTTAGCCAGGAACCAGGAATAAATAGTGCGGAAACATAGCCAGTGATCAGTAAGCAAACGATGAGGGCAGGGAAAATACGCTTTATCCTGCGCGCATAGAAGAATGCCAGAAAACGCCAGAAACCTTGCCCTTTGAAGTGAGTAATCGAGGCGCTGACGACAAATCCGGATATCACAAAGAATACATCGACACCTACGAACCCTCCTGGTAACCATGCGGCGTTGAGGTGATAGATAATCACCGCGATCACTGCCAGGGCGCGCAATCCGTCAATGAAGGGAAAATACTGCGACTGACCTTTTTGAGTTCTTTCGTACTGCATATTCGCCACTCTGATATCACTCCGGTGAGTGATTTTTAATCAAATTCTGGTTAGCGCTTTCAAAACGTTAGCCGATCTCAATCAACAATATGATTAATTTGTCTTTCTGGAATTTCTCGCGCCGAAGCTATGCGGATTCAGTAACGATTTACATATCATTTTATCGTCTTAAATATTCGCCGCAGTAATATATTGGATTGTGAAGAGAATGTGGAGAGATTAACGGGAAAAAAACAAAGTGTTTTATCCAGGTTGGGATAGATTACTTATTTTTCTCCAGCAAACCCCATGCCTAAGAGGGATGGTGCTTATTACGCAACAGTGGTTCTTGTTACTGACGAATAAAATGCGCAGGGCGGAATGTATCCGCCCGCGCTTGGGCCATATTAACTATGCCGGGCGCGCATCAGCGCTCGATTCCTCTGTTGCCACTCCCGCACTCTGGCGGCGCAGCGCCAGCAGGCGACAAATCTCCGCGTGCTTTTCTTCCGTGAAGGTAAAGCGGGACATGCACAGCAGGCGAATCAAGGATCCGATAGCCGGGAGCAGGCAAATCCCGAAGAACAGGCCATTCAGCACGCTCTCGCTCTGGCTTTGCGCTTGCGGAATATAACCTATCATCGTTAGCCAGATGCCAATCAGGCCGCCACCCACCGCGACGGACATTTTTCCGGTGAACGTCTGGCCGGAGAAGGTGATCGCCGCACAGCGCCGATGGGTATGATATTCAGCGTATTCGATGGTATCGGCAATCATCGATGAAGTCAGAATGTTGCTCATCATGACAAACAGCGTGCTAAGGCCAAGCAATAAGAACAGCATCGCCACGTGCTGATAGCCGATAAACCACATCACCACGCGAACCACAATATCCAGCGCGCAAAGGATCATAAACAGCTGGCGTTTTTGCATATGACGGGTGAGAAGCGGGGCAATCAGGCAGATGACGGCGGCGGCAATCCCCATCACGCCTATCGCCATTTGCAGGCTGCCATCGCCCAGATTGTAGATAAAGAAGTAGATATAAATACCGTTCGCGACGTTATGAAAGACGCAAAAGAAAAACGACAGCAGAATAATAAACAGCGGCTTATTGTGGCGCAGGTTGCGGAAGGTATCGCGAATGGTGACCTTTTCCGGGCTTGGCGGCACGCGCTCTTTGATCTGAAAGAATCCGTTTAACATTAGCGGCAGACCCACCAGCATCATCACCAGCGCAGCCATAAAATAGCCTTTGTCATTGCTGTACTGGGCGAAGAAGGCCGCCAGTTTGGGGAAGAAAATATTAGCACAGGCGATACCGGCGTTAACTCCGAGCATGGCGGCGGTCACCGCGCGGGTACGCTGACCGGAATCGTTAGTCATCACCGATGACATCGACCAGAACGGAATATCGGAAATGGCGTACAGCGTGCCCCACAGTATGTAGGTCACCCCGGCATAAAGGATCTTAGTGGTGAGATCGGCTTCTATTTTGTAAAACGCCAGCAGGGTGACGCCGGTTATTAACAGCGGTGCGATCAGCAGGAAGTGGCGAAACTTACCGAAGCGACTGTTTAACGTATCCATGATACTGGCGAACAGCGGGTCGTGAACTGCATCCCAGGCGCGAGCGATCAAAAAGATGGTGCTCGCCGCGAGGGCAGAGATCCCCAGCACGTCAGTATAAAAATAGTTAATAAACGAACCCACTAAACCAAAGCTAAAACACTGACCTAAACCATAGCCAAAATAGGACCATAACTCGCGAGAAGGTATTTTCATGGTGCTTGCCATCGTGTGTTCCCTCACGCCCTGGCCGCATTGGGTCAGGGCGTCTGTAGAGATAATATTTTTTATGCTTTATGCGGATGCAGGCCAATCCGGCTGAGTTTACGCACCAGCGCCATTTCGGCTTTGGCAAACGGGATGCCGTTTTCGTCAAAAACGTCATGGAACCACAGGCGACAGTAGTCCGGTGAGTTTTTCATCACCACCGGCCACGGCAGCCAGGTCTGGGTTTTTCCGCGCACCAGCCCCCACTGATAGGGGGCAATATTAGCGGCATGCATTAGCGGGAGCTGCTCTTCGATCAGGCTGCCGACATGGCGCGCCAGCCACTCGGTGCAGAACAGAGGCCGTCCGTGCTGTTCGAGCTGGTGGATGATGGCTACCATGCGTGCGGTATTGGTATAGGCGTGAAAGCTGATCACATCAGATAATGCCAGCGCAGTCTGGTCTAAAGGATGTTGATAGAACACCTCGCCTTCGACTTCATCCGGCAGTTTCCATGCGCAGACGGTGAGTGGCTGCGTCGGATCTTCTTCCCGCACCCAGTGAAACGTCGCCTGCATGAGTTCGAGGGCGTAATGTTCCAGTTTTTCGTCATACAACACTTCGACGGTGCCAGTGGAAAAAATCCCCCGGTTGCCCGGCTCGTTATACAGATCCCAAAGCAGCACGCGGCGGTCGTCGCGGAACTGGCGCACGATATCACGTACGTAGCATTCAACTTCAGGCCAGGCATCACGGTTACAGACGATTTCCCGCCCCGGACTGGCGGCCGCCTGGCTGTTGTGTTTCCCCGGCTCCGGTGCTTTTTGCGGCCCAAGGTAAGGCTCATCGCCGGAGAAACCGCAGTCATCCATCAATGTCAGCATGGTGCTAAACCCGCGCTCATCGGCCAGCGTCAGAAACTGGTCGATACGCGCTATGAGCCCGTCGCGATCGTGCTGCCAGACGATAAACGGCAGGTTGATGCGCAGGGAGTTGTAACCCGCCTGCGCCGCCCAGCCAAGCTCGCGGTCAATCGTTGCTGCGTCAAAGGTTTCCGCCTGCCAGATATCCGTCCAGTTCACCGCCGTTGATGGCAGGTAGTTAAAGCCACATAACCAACCCTGTTGCTGGTACCACGTCTGTGCCTGTTCACGTGTCCATTGTTGTTTCATCATCGCCTCGCTTACTGATAATAATTAGCTAATAAATATTAGTTGACGTATAAATGAGCAAATAGCGAAGTAAAAAAAAGCGAAGCGAGTCACAATCCTGGTGGGATCAAGGCAAAGAAACGTGAGCGAGAGCGCAGCTGGCGCAAACTGCGGTTATGATGTTGGTTCTGTATGCGAAGGGAAGGGATGATGAAACGCAAAACCAAAGTGACGATGAACGACATCGCCAGAGCCGCCGGGGTTTCCCAGGCAACGGTGTCGCTGGTGCTCAATCAGTCGCGCAATATTAAACTTAGCGAAGAGACCCGTCAGCGGGTGATTGAGATAGCGACATCACTGGGTTACGACCGTCTACCGGCGATTCACTCTCCGCGTAATCAGCAAGAGATAGCCCTGCTCATTAGCTCGCTGCAGAGCTACGATCCGTTTATTGATGCCATAAGTCAGGCTCGCGAGGCGGCGTGGCGCAATGAAATCCTGCTGACGGTGTATGAATATGGTGATGATGCTGAACTGGCAATTAACATTATTCGCCAACTGGAAAAGCGCAACTGCGTGGGTATTATTCTCGCCTCTCCGGTGACCACCGTTAGCGACATGTCGCAGTTTCGCGATTGTACTGAATTGCCGCTGGTGCTGCTTAACCAGCGCGATCCGGATTCCCCGCTGCTGCCGTCCTTTGTTCCGGACGACTATGCCAACGCGTTTCAGGTGACGCGCCATCTGATTAGCCAGGGGGCGCAGCGGGTGGCGCATATTACTGGCGAAGGATGGATGGAAGCGACAAAACAGCGTCTGGCTGGATGGCGTGCGGCGCTGGAGCAGGCGGGGATCGCCGTGCAGAATGAGTGGATTTGTGAAACCAACTGGCAGTTCAGCGAGTCGCACCAGGCCACGCTAAAGCTGCTGGCGCTGGAAACGCGTCCCGATGCTATTTTTTGCGCCAGTGACTGGCTGACGATTGGTTGCTATCAGGCGCTGGCAATGCAGCGCATCACGATCCCTGAAGATATTCTGGTGGCGGGTTATGACGACCAGAAAATTTCTGAACAGCTCACCCCACCCCTGACCAGTATTCAGTTGCCCTACAGTGAGCTGGGACGTCTGGCCGTTGAGTATTTGTGCAACGAGGAAGATGCCGCCACTCACGTGACGCTTGCCGGGCGGCTGAAAACACGGAAATCGAGCCAGCGCTGATTGCAAAAAGGCCGCCATTCGGCGGCCGTAAAAGTCAGGTTAACCCCTTTTTAACGCTGTGAACAACCCGCGCACTGCTTATTCTGGATCTGTTGGAAGAAGTCGTTGCCTTTGTCATCCACCAGGATAAACGCCGGGAAGTTTTCAACTTCGATTTTCCAGATGGCTTCCATCCCCAGCTCCGGATACGCCACGCACTCCAGGCTCTTAATACTCTGCTGCGCCAGCACCGCCGCCGGGCCGCCGATGCTGCCAAGGTAGAAACCGCCGTGTTGATGGCAGGCATCGGTCACCTGCTGGCTGCGGTTGCCTTTGGCCAGCATTACCATGCTGGCGCCGTGAGATTGCAGCAGATCGACGTAGGAGTCCATTCGACCTGCGGTAGTTGGGCCGAGAGAGCCGGAAGCGTAGCCTTCCGGCGTCTTCGCCGGACCTGCGTAGTAAATCGGGTGATCTTTCACATACAGCGGCAGCTCTTCACCGTTATCAATCAGCTCTTTCAGCTTCGCGTGGGCGATATCGCGAGCCACAATAATCGTGCCGTTGAGGGTCAGGCGAGTTGATACCGGATGGGCGGAAAGCTGAGCCAGAATGTCGCTCATCGGCTGATTCAGGTTGATGCTAACCACATTGCCTTCGCCCTGCTGGCGCAGGTGCTCAGGAATATACTGGCCCGGGTTGCTCTCCAGTTTCTCAATCCAGATACCGTGGCGGTTGATTTTTGCTTTGATATTACGGTCTGCCGAGCAGGAAACGCCCATGCCCACAGGGCAGGATGCGCCGTGGCGTGGCAGGCGAATGACGCGGATATCGTGCGCGAAGTATTTGCCGCCAAACTGTGCGCCGAGGCCGAGGTTTTGCGCCTCAAGCTGTAGCTCCTGTTCCAGTTGAATATCGCGAAAAGCCTGACCGTGCTCGTTACCTTCGGTCGGCAGCCCGTCGTAGTAGTGGGTGGAGGCCAGCTTGACCGTTTTTAGCGTGGCTTCCGCCGACGTCCCGCCAATCACAAAAGCGATATGGTACGGCGGGCAGGCGGCGGTGCCGAGAGTGCGCATCTTCTCTACAAGGTAGTTTTTCAGTTTTGCCGGGGTGATCAGCGCTTTAGTTTCCTGATACAGGTAGGTTTTGTTGGCTGAGCCGCCGCCTTTAGCCATGCACAGAAACTTGTATTCATCGCCGTCGACGCTGTAGAGATCGATTTGCGCGGGCAGGTTAGTGCCGGTGTTGACCTCTTTATACATATCCAGCGCGGCGTTCTGCGAATAGCGTAGGTTGTCTTCGGTATAGGTGTTATAGACGCCGCGGGCGAGGGCCGCTTCATCGCCGCCGCCGGTCCACACATGTTGGCCTTTTTTACCCATAATAATCGCCGTACCGGTATCCTGGCAGGTTGGCAGCACGCCCTTGGCGGCGATTTCTGAGTTACGCAGAAACTGTAGCGCCACGTATTTATCGTTGTCGCTGGCTTCCGGATCGAGAAGGATCTGCGCGACCTGTTTCTGGTGGGAAACGCGCAGCATAAACGCCGCATCGTGGAAGGCCTGCTGCGCCAGAAGAGTGAGGGCTTCAGGTTCTACTTTGAGGATTTCCTGGCCTTCAAATTCGGCCACGGAGACGTGCTCATTGCTCAGCAGGTAATATTCAGTTTCATCTTTTGCTAACGGAAACGCTTCCTGATAGACAAAGGGTTTAGTCGACATTGCTTTGCTCCCTAAGAGTAAAAACCGCCGGGGTTTCACGCCCGACGGTTATGAATCAGAACATCATGGACATCCACGGATAGCCAATCAGCAGCAGGGCGGCCAGGAAGATGGCGCCGAAGATGGTGCCGAGACGCCAGTAGTCTTTGGTCGGCAGATAGCCGCTGCCGTAGTAAATTGGGCTTGGGCCAGTGCCGTACGGGGTGATGATTCCCATCACGCCGAGTGAGGTCACCATCAGCAGAACGAACACCTGCATATTCATACCCGGAATGGTAGAGGCGATGGTCAGCATTGCCGGCAGCAGCGCGGTGGTGTGCGCAGTGGTACTGGCAAACAGATAGTGCAGCAGATAGAACGCCAGCAGCAGCACGACGGTGGCCACGCCCGGGGAGATGCCGCTCATCAGCGCGCCGCCTTCTTTGCCCAGCCAGGCGATAAAGCCGGTAGAAGAGAGGCCGTCGGCCAGCGCAACCAGGGTGGCGAACCAGGCAAAGGTATTCCATGCCGCTTTGTTACTGGTGATATCGTTCCAGGAGAGTACGCCAGTCCACAGCATCAACACGATAACCAGCAGGGCGGCCAGCGCGGGTTCAATCCATTCGGCGGCGAAGATCCACATCATCAGTGCGAAGCAGACAAAAACCAGCAGCAGGATTTCATTACGTGACAGACGACCGAGTTTCTCAAGCTCGCGGGCAGCCCACAGCGGCACTTCATCGTTAACCTTCACTTCGGGCGGGTAGAACCAGTAGGCCAGCAGCGGCATTGCCAGAATCAGCAGGATACCCAGCGGCAGGAAGGCAATAAACCAGGTGCCCCAGGAGATGTTAATGCCAACGATGCTTTTCACCAGCGCCAGCGCCAGCAGGTTCGGCGCCAGCGCAGAGAGGAACATGGAGCTGGTGATACAGGCGGCGGTGATGGCTACCCACATCAGATAAGAGCCAATGCGGCGGGCGCTCGGGTCGTTAGGTTTAGAACCATACAGCGGCGGCAGGTTAGCGATAATCGGATAGATAGTCCCGCCGCTACGTGCGGTGTTAGAGGGGGTAAACGGTGCCAGCAGCAGGTCA
The DNA here is from genome assembly GCF_027492335.1 of Klebsiella sp. NCBI lineage: Bacteria > Pseudomonadati > Pseudomonadota > Gammaproteobacteria > Enterobacterales > Enterobacteriaceae > Klebsiella > Klebsiella sp. Next base: position 185,748 of record NZ_JAPUEW010000042.1, read on the forward strand.
GCGAAGGTAATGGCGTAGCCAAGCGTCAGGCTGCGGCGGCCCAGATATTTCACCAGAATAAGCGCCAGACGGCGGCCAAACTGGGTTTTATCGTAGCCTGCGGCAAACATAAAGGCACCGAAGATAAGCCACACGGTGGAGTTACCAAAACCGCTCACCGCCCATTTAAAGGAAGCGCCTGCGAGCTTGAAGTTTGGCGCGGCCAGCTGTTCAGGGCTGAACAGTAACCATTGGCTACACAGGGCAATCACCACCACGCCCGTGATGCCAATCACCGCGCCAGGCAGCGGTTCGAAGATCAGACCGACGATCACGCCGACGAAAATAGCAAAGTAGTGCCATGCATAAGGAGGCAGGCCATCGGGCACCGGGACGAACAGCAGGAGAACGGCGACGATAATGGGCATTGCCATCATCAGCAGACGCTTGTAAGCAGCATTGGTTGCTGCACCGGCAGGCGGTATGGTTGTCTTTTTCTCTTTCATAATGAGTATCTGCAAGTAGTTAAAAATAAGGTTCTGTCACCGGGTAACCGTGCGATTTCTTTAGTTGCAAAACTTTCTTTAATTATTAATTGTCGGCTCTGGTTAGTGCGATGACGATTATTTAACGCTGTTTGTTGGGCGTTAAATTAAAATATTTGGATATTTATATATTGCGCTTTCATACGCTGTTGCAATTGATTGAGATCAAAAAAAGCAGGTTGTTAGCGATTTTTTTTAATTTATCGATAACCCTATATGATGAGGTGTTTATTTGTTTAAAATAACGATAAATGTTAAATCAAATAAAATCATGCTTATCTTTATTTTTTTCATGTTATTGTTTTATATAATAAAATTTTTATTTCCTAAAATTTTAAATCATTAACAAAAGTTTCTTTTTTGTTATGGTGTGTTTGCGTTGTGTGAATGGTGTATTTAAATTTAATAATGCAATAGAGGTATTGGTGTTATTGTTGGTATTAAATAGTTTTTTAACTAACGTAATTACTTTGGTAACTAAAAATAGCGCTATATTATGGCTATGACTTAAGGAATATACAAAATACAACTAAAAACAATTCCGTCACCCAATTCTGAATTTTCAATATTTAAAATCTGGAGCGTCATTATGACCAGTAACCAACGAATTCTGCGTCCTTTTACTTTGCCGAACGGTACTGAATTAAAAAACCGCCTGTTGATGGCGCCAATGACCACCTGTACCGGTTATTTTGACGGTACCGTGACCAGCGAGCTGGTGGAGTACTACCGCGCTCGTGCCGGCAGTATCGGCACCATTATTGTTGAATGCTGCTTTATCGATGATTACGGCCTGGCGTTCCCGGGCGCAATCGGCATTGATAATGATGAAAAAGTCGCCGGTCTGGCCAAAATTGCCGAGGCGATTAAAGCGGAAGGTTCAAAAGCGATTCTGCAAATTTATCACGGTGGACGGATGGTTGACCCGCAGCTTATCGGCGGACGTCAGCCGGTAGCGCCCAGCGCGATTGCCGCGCCGCGTGATGGCGCAGCAACTCCCCGTGCGCTGAGCGGTGAAGAAGTTGAAGGCATGATTGCCAAGTTTGGCGAAGGTGTACGCCGCGCTATTCAGGCGGGTTTTGACGGCGTTGAAATTCACGGTGCGAACACCTATCTGATTCAGCAGTTCTACTCGCCAAACTCTAACCAGCGCGATGATGAGTGGGGTGGTAGCCAAGACAACCGCGCTAGATTCCCGCTGGCGGTGCTGGATATTACCCACAAAATGGCCCGCCAGTACGCTGACGATGCCTTTATCATCGGCTATCGCTTCTCCCCTGAAGAGATGGAAGTCCCCGGCATCCGTTTTGATGACACCATGTACCTGCTGGAAAAACTGGCCGCTCGCGGCGTGGATTATCTGCATTTCTCGGTTGGCGCAACCTTGCGTCCGTCCATTGTCGATACCACTGACCCGACTCCGCTGATTGAAAAATACTGTGCTATGCGGTCTGAAACGTTGGCTCAGGTGCCGGTCATGGGCGTAGGTGGCGTGGTGAACGCCGCCGATGCCGAGCAGGGGCTGGATCACGGCTACGACCTGATGGCTGTGGGCCGCGCCTGTATCGCTTATCCTGACTGGACGAGGCGAATTGCCGCCGGTGAAGAGCTGGAGCTGTTTATCGACAGTACTCAGCGTGAAGCGCTGAACATCCCGGAACCGCTGTGGCGCTTCTCGCTGGTAGAAGCGATGATCCGCGATATGAGCATGGGTGATGCGAAATTCAAACCGGGGATGTTCGTCGAAACCGTTCAGGATGACGCCAACGAACTGGTGATTAACGTCAGTCTGGAAAACGATCGTATTGTCGATATCGAACTGGCCGCCAGCCCGGTACAAACCGTCGAATTCACCACCAGTTTTGAAGAGATCCGCGAACGCATTCTGACCGCTAATACCCCGCACGTGGATGCGATTTCCGGCGCAACCAGCCAGAGCGAAGCGGTGAAAAAAGCGGTCTCCAAAGCGATGCTGAAGTCCAGCAAAGCGCTGGCCGCCGAAGAGGGCGAAGGCGATGTCACACCGAAAAGTTATGATGTGGTGGTGGTCGGCAGCGGCGGCGCCGGTCTGGCTGCGGCCATTCAGGCACACGATGAAGGCGCAAGCGTGCTGATCGTCGAGAAAATGCCAACCATCGGCGGTAACACAATTAAAGCCTCTGCCGGAATGAATGCGGCAGAAACTCGCTTCCAGCGCGTGAAAGGTATTGAAGACAGCAAAGAGCTGTTCTATCAGGAAACGTTGAAAGGCGGGCAAAACAAAAACAACCCTGCGCTACTACGTCGCTTTGTCGAAAATGCGCCGGAAGCCATTGAATGGCTGGCGCGTCGCGGCATTATGCTCAACGATATTACCACTACCGGTGGGATGAGCATTGACCGTACTCACCGTCCGCGCGACGGATCGGCGGTCGGCGGCTACTTAATCAGCGGCCTGGTGCGCAATATCACCAAACGCGGCATCGATGTTCTGCTCGATACTTCGGTGGAAGAGGTCCTGATGACCGGCGATGAGGTGAGCGGCGTACGCTTGCTTAATGATGAACAAGAAACCGTTGTAGTACAGACGAAGAGTATTGTGGTGGCGACCGGCGGCTTCAGCGCCAATAGCGCGATGGTCGTGAAATATCGCCCGGACCTGGCGGGTTTCGTGACCACTAACCATAAAGGGGCAACCGGCGGAGGTATTGCGCTGCTGGAACGTATCGGCGCGGGCACGGTGGATATGGGCGAAATCCAGATCCACCCGACGGTGGAACAGCAAACCTCGTATCTGATTTCCGAATCGATTCGCGGCGGCGGGGCCATCCTGGTAAGCCAGCAGGGCAACCGTTTCTTCAACGAGATGGAAACCCGCGATAAAGTCTCGGCATCGATTATCGCGCTGCCGGAGCACTATGCTTACATCGTGTTCGATGAGCACGTCAGGGCGAAAAACAAAGCCGCCGATGAATATATCGCCAAAGGCTTCGTCACCAGCGCCAGCTCGCCGCGTGAGCTGGCGGAGAAACTGGGGATGGATTACCATGCTTTCCTCGCAACCCTGGAGCGCTACAACGGCTTTGTCGAAAAACAGCATGACGATGATTTTGGCCGTACCACCGCTCTCCGTGCGCCAATTAATGAAGGCCCCTATCATGCGATTCGTATCGCGCCGGGGGTTCACCACACCATGGGCGGCGTGACCATCAACACCGAAACCGCGGTGCTGAACGCCGGGCATCAGGTGATTCCAGGCGCTTTTGCTGCAGGTGAAGTGGTTGGCGGCATCCACGGCGGCAACCGTATCGGCGGTAACGCGGTGGCCGATATCATTATCTTCGGCACTCTCGCGGGTCATCAGGCGGCGAAACGCGCCAGAGGTTAACGCACAGGTGACACCTGCCGGGCAAGCGATAACGCGGCCCGGCGTAAACGTCTTCATGGGAGTACGTTATGTCCGATAATCGCGTCTACAGCTACTCCGCCGTTCTGATGGGTTCGCCCATTCTGCTTAAGCTCTACGTTCATGATGAATCTCTCGCCTCGCGCGTCTTTCAACTGATTAAACGCTACGAAGACCTGCTTACCGTTAACCGCGCGCAGTCGCAGGTGATGGACATTAACCATGCCGCCGGACGTCATCCGGTCACGGTGAGCCGCCCGGTCTATGCGCTGATTAAATGCGCCAAAGCCGCCAGTATGGTGCGCGATAGCGCGTTTAATCTGGCGATTGGCCCACTGGTTAAGCTGTGGCGTATTGGTTTTCAGGGGCACCGCGTCCCCGAGGCGCAGGATATCACCGCCCGACTGGCGTTAACGCGTCCACAGGATGTGATCCTCGATGAGACTGCCGGCAGCGTCTATCTCGTCCAGGCGGGAATGGAGATTGACCTCGGCGCCATTGCTAAAGGCTATATCGCTGACCGGGTTCGCGACTATTTACAGCAGCAGGGCGTGAGCGCCGCGCTGATTAACCTGGGCGGCAACGTGCACACCCTCGGTGACTGGGCGATCGGCTTAAAAAAACCGTTCTCAGAAGCGGAGGCGCTGGTTGGCAGCATTGAAGTAGCGGGGCAGTCGGTGGTGACATCGGGAATTTACGAGCGTTACTTCGAACAGGACGGTAAACGCTGGCACCATATTCTTGATCCGCGTAGCGGCTACCCGTTGAATAACGAGCTGGAAAGCGTGACCATAATTTCCGCCGACTCTCTGGACGGCGATATCTGGACCACCCTGATTTACGGTCTTGGCGTTGAGAAAGGCTGCGCGGCGCTACGCCAGCGCGAAGATATCGAAGCGATTTTTGTGACCAAAAACCGCGACGTTATCCTCTCTTCACAGCGCCATTTTCGCTTCCTGCTGCTGGACGACAGCTATAACCTTATTGACTGTACTGCTTAAGCAAACCGTACTGCTCGGCTATCAGGTGATAGCGATACACTGGACGACCGGTGGCGCCATAATGAATGCTGGTATAGAGAATATTAATCTGCGCCAGCCAGATCAGATATTTACGGCAAGATACCCGAGAAATATTCACCGCCGCCGCCAGTTCGTCAGTAGAAAACTCGATGTCCGGGTGGGCATCAATCCACTGGCAAAGGGTACGTAGCGTCTGAACGGTCAGACCTTTCGGCAGCTTACGCGCATCGGTGGCTTCAGGCACACCACCGTGCAGCAGGCGGTCGACATCTGCTTGTTCATAATAGGGTTGACCGGTCATCAGCTTGCGCTTTTCGCGCCAGGCGGTCAGCGCCTCTTCAAAGCGCGGAAACTGGAAAGGCTTAATGAGATAGTCAACCACACCGTAGTGCATCGAGGTCTGTACCGTCGCAGCGTCAGCGGCGGAGGTGATCATAATCACGTCGATGGCTCGCCCGGAAGCGCGAATGGTCGGCAGCAGATCCAGGCCGCTATCCTGCTGCATATACACATCCAACAGCACCAGATCTATCTCCAGATCCTTATCGTTAATCATCTCCCTGGCTTTATTCAACGTCGACGCCGTGCCGCTGCAGCGGAAGCCGCTGACCCGCGCCACGTACAAGCGGTTCAGTTCAGCGACCATGGCATCATCGTCAACAATTAATACATTTATCACGCACTTTTCCTTTTACTTTCCCAGGGAAGATGAACAAAAAATTGGGTAAACACGCCGGGTTCGGATTCGACGGCCAGCGACCCGCCCAGTTCACGAAGCTGCTGGCTGGCGAGAAACAGCCCGACCCCGCGATTCTCACCTTTAGTGGAGAATCCTTTATTAAAAATATCATCAATAAACGCTTCCGGGATCCCGGGGCCATCATCGCTGACTTCGCCGCTCAACCAGCCGTTCTGATAGTGCAGCAGCAGACCCACTTCGCCTTCGGCCTGGCCGCTCATAGCATCCAGCGCGTTCTCGATTAAATTGCCCAGCACCGTGACCAGTACGGTAACCTGTTTTTCATTCGGACAGTCCGGCACCAGGCTCTCTTCCGCAAGCGTGAGGGTAAAGCCACGCTCTTTCGCACGCTGAATTTTACCGATTAAAAAGCCCGCCACGACCGGTGATTTAATGCGGTTCTGGATTTCACCGATATCCGCCTGGTAGGTATGGGCTGTTTGCAGCACGTACTCTTCCAGCTTGCCGTAGCTTTTCATATTCAGCAGGCCGAGAATCACATGCAGCTTGTTCATGAATTCATGTGAAGTGGTGCGCAGGGCGTCAACATAGTTCACCATCCCGTCCAGTCTCTGTAGAAGCTGGCTGACTTCGGTTTTATCGCGAAAGGTGCTGATTGCGCCGACCACATCATTCTGGCTACGGACGGGAACGGTATTGCTGATCAGCAGTAGGCCGTTACAGCCCAGCTCCCGATCGTAAATCGGCTCCCCGGTTTGCAGCACCTCCTGCAAATCCGCCAACAGCGGCGTTTGCGCAATATCGTGGTTGGGGCTGCTAAACAGCATATTGCGCGCGGCGGGGTTAATCAGCGTGACCTGGCCGTCAGCATCCACCGCTACGACGCCTTCTTTTAATGAATGCAACATGGCCTGACGCTGCTGGAACTGAGTTGAGATCTCCTGAGGTTCAAGGCCCAGCAGTACGCGCTTCAGACCGCGGACCAGGCTCCAGGTACCAATGGCGCAAACCAGCGCACTGAACAGCACGGTTAAAATCACATCCCAGCGGCTGGCGGCGATTTGCGTATCGACTTTGCTCAACGAAATCCCGATAGCCACCACGCCAATTTGCTGGTGGCTATCGTCAAATACTGGGGTAAATACCCGTAGCGCCGGGGCCAGTACGCCGTGGTTGACGGCGACGTTCTCTTTACCCTTCAGCGTTGGCAGGATGTCATCGCCGATGAAAGGTTTGCCGATAATTTGGCTGTTGGGATGCGAATAGCGGATGCCGTCCATATTGGTGACCACGGCGAACAGCAGGCCATTCCGTTTGGTGGCGGCCAGCGCCAGCGGCTGGATGATACCGCTATCCGGCGGCAGCGCCAGACCGCGTTTGACCTCCGGGGTGTCCGCCAACGTCCTTGCCACCGCCAGCGCCGTGTCCTTCACGCCGTCGCGGGTTGCGCCGCTTATCTGCATAAACCACAGGGCATAGACCAGAATCAGTACTGAACCGATCACGCTGCCAATCATTAAGGTGACGGCGGTGCTCAGCTTCATACTCATTGGACGTTTACGCGCGGGCGCAGCCTGCTGCGCTAGTTTATTCATTCCGACCCCAGGGTAAAACTCATAGAGTTGTATTATCGCTGAACGAAAGGCTTTCATAAAGCTGTGTAATAAAAGCAAAATATATAGCGAGCGCGCAGTTGGTACGTATCGGGCAAATCCACTATGGGCTTATTCGCCGCATTCAATCCGCAGATAATCGACAAACGCCCGCAGCGGCGACGCCATTTGCTTACGGCTCGGGTAGTAAACGTAAAAGCCGGGGAAGGCGGGCGTCCATTCAGGCAGGAGCTGAACCAACTGCCCTGACGCTAACCAACCGTCAACCTGATGAGCAAACTGGTAAGCGATACCCACTCCCGCCAGTGCGATGGGGGTGAGCATCTCCGGCTCATCGACCACAATCGGCCCTTTGACCGCGATTTCACAGCTTTCATTGTCACGCTGAAACTCCCAGCGATAAACGCTGCCATCGCTGGGCCGTCGATAGGTCAAACACGGATGTTGCAATAAATCCTGCGGTTTGCGGGGCCGTGGAGCCTGCGCCAGATAGTGCGGTGAGGCGACCACTTTCATCTCAAGGTCGCCGCTTAGCCTGGCGGCAATCATATCCTGATGGAGCTTCTCACCCAGACGAATTCCAGCATCGAACCCGGCTGAGACGATATCAATCAGGCAATCGTCGGTGACAATATCCAGCTCAATATTGGGATAGCGCTGAATAAAGCCGCCGAGCAGCGGGGACAGATAATGAATGGCGGCGACCCGTGAAACATTGAGCCGCAAACGACCTGCGGGATTATCGATAGTTTGCGCATCGGTAACCGCTTCCTGTAGGCCCGCTAGCGCCGGAGCGAGCCGCTGCATCATACGTTTACCCGCTTCGCTTGGCGCGACGCTGCGCGTGGTTCGGTGCAGCAAGCGCACGCCGATACGCTCTTCGAGTCGCCGTATTGTCGCGCTTAAGGTGGAGGTCGTGACGCCAAGATGAGCGGCGGCTCGGGTGAAGCTGCCTTGCTCTACGACCATCGCGAAGGCCCTTAATTCAGCAAAATCACTTCCTCGCATTATGCTGGTTTTCCCAAATAGTCCTGTTGATAATTGTTCTATTATCAAACAGACCTCGGCTGGTTACCATCCCGTTGAGTACCATCACCCATCAGGAGCGATCAGCAATGGCAAGATTTACTGCGAAACGAATTCTAGTCACCGGAGCGACAAGCGGTATCGGGCTTGCCGGGGCAAAGATGATTGACAGTGAAGGGGGATATGTTCTGGCGACAGGGCGCGATTCGCAACGGCTGGAGGCTCTGTGCAGGCAGCTTTCCGACCGGGCGCGGGTGGTTTATAACGACGCCAGCGACCCGACGACAGGCGAGGCGCTGGCCCGTGAGGTTGAGGATTTTGGCAGACTGGATGGCCTGTGGTTGAATGCCGGATATGCTGGCGTCGGTGAACCCGTGCAGGTTAATGCACACAGCTTTGACAGCATGATGGCGGCCAACGTGCGCGGGCCGGTACTGCAATTTGCAGCGCTTGCCGGAGCGCTTAACGCGGGGGCCTCGGTTATCGTGACGGCATCGACGTCGGCTTATGAGGGAGCGGCAGCGGCAAGTCTCTATTCAGCGACGAAAGGGGCGCTAATTTCGCTGACCCGTTGCTGGGCATCGGCTCTGGGGCCACAAAATATCCGCGTCAATACTTTGGTCCCTGGGCCAATAGATACCGACTTTCGCCATTTTATGAGCCAGGACTTTCGCCGTGAATTTGAAACCTCAGTGGTGAGCCGACTGGCGCTTAACCGCCAGGGAACGGCCGAAGAAGCGGCAGAAGTGGCGCTATTTCTTCTCTCTGATGCGGCATCGTTTGTCACCGGAAGTCAATATTTTGTCGATGGTGGACTGGCGATGTACTGAGTCTTCATTATATCTCATCTATACCTACCAGACCGGATAAGCCTAACTGGTCGGATAACAACCAACCAGCAGTCACCGCGCTTCAGGGGCGATAAAACTGTGACTCCCGTGGCGGTAAAGTGCGTCAGGAAGGCTTTACACTGGCATTAATAGCCATGGTCAATGAGAGGGTTTACCACCGGCTTGCGCTTTTCACCTTAGAGAGTTCTTTCAGTTTTAAATGGAGGTTTTTATGAGCAGTAAGCCAACCGCTTCAATGATGGAACGACGCCACCCTGAAACCACCCATATCGACAGCCTTGCCACGCTCGATATGCTGACGTTGCTGCACAAGGATGATAAGCAGATTACCGACGCTGTTGGAGCATGTTTACCCGAAATTGCGCGTCTGATTGATAATGCGACCGCGACGCTGAGCCGGGGAGGGCGACTGGTGATTGTCGGCGCTGGCGCCTCGGGGCGGGCTGCCGTACAGGCGGTGAGTGAATTTACGCCAGAGGGGAAACACTCGCTGGTTGGGCTTATCGCCGGGGGGCCGGCTGCCGCGCTCCAGGAGATGGAAACCGCTGCGAACGATTACGATCTTGGCGCCCTTGAGCTACAGGCCTTGCAGTTCAGCAATCAGGATATGCTGCTGGCGCTAACGGTCAGCGGAAAAACGCCGTGGGTCTGGGGGGCCATGCGCCATGCGTGGTCGTTAGGCGCGCCTATTGCCGTTCTGACGCAGCAGGCTAACAGCGAAGCCGCGCAGCTGGCGGATATCATCATTGCCCCGCAAACCGGGCCGGAAGCGGTGGCGGGCTTTGGTAACCCCAAAGCGCAAATTGCGCAGCGGCATATTCTCAATATGCTGACCACCGGGCTGGCGATTCGCGCTGGGCGAGTGTATGAAAATCTGCGCGTCGATCTCCAGGCCAGCACGCCGCGCTGGGCCGAGCGCCAGATAGCCATCGTGATGGCGGCGACGGAATGCTCGCGTAGCGAAGCCAAAGCGGCATTGGCCAGCTGCAATCAGCACTGCCGGACGGCAATATTAATGATTCTCAGCGGGCTTGATGCCTGGCAGGCGCGGGAGCTGCTGGCGGAGCATAACGATCATCTGCGAATTGCGCTACGCTCGGCGCAGCCGGTCGTTTGACCTTAACTATCCGGCGCGTATTTCTGCAATACGCGCCGGATTATTTAAAATAATCCACAAACCACTTCTCCTTTTTATTCCACACTGTTTGCGTGCTTTTTGATGGGGTTATTCCCAGGTGAGAAGTATCTAACGTATTATCTGTTTATATGGATGGGTGTTATTTTACTTTTTTAAGTTAAAAAACCAGGTTAATGATAATTAGCTATGTGTGCGAAAGTGTAAATGATATTTTAAAATAAAGTAAAAGTGCGTTAATATGCACCCTCTTATTACACTTGTGCTATGTGATATTTCTATTATGCCTGCAATTAAAAATACGATTATATCTATGACCGCATTAGCGATGTTCGTCAGTTCGGCGACATATGCAAATGACGATACCTCGAAAAAAACCGATTTCCTGTTGATTGGCGGCGGCATTATGAGCGCGTCGCTGGGGACCTGGCTGCACGAATTACAGCCGGAGTGGAAACAGGTGATGGTTGAGAAGCTGGATGGCGTCGCGCTGGAGTCGTCGAACGGCTGGAACAACGCCGGGACCGGACACTCTGCTAACATGGAGCTGAACTATACGCCGGAACGCCCGGATGGCTCTATCGACGTCAGCAAAGCGTTGGATATTAACGAACAGTTTATGATCTCCCGCCAGTTCTGGACGGCGCAGGTCAAACGCGGCATTTTGCACGATCCGCACTCTTTTATTAACTCTACCCCGCATATGAGTTTCGTCTGGGGTGATAACGTGGATTATCTGCAAAAACGTTATACCGCCTTGCAGCAAACCACTTTATTCCAGGGGATGAAATTCTCTACCGATCACGCGCAAATTAAACAGTGGGCACCGCTGGTGATGGAAGGTCGCGATCCGCAACAAAGAGTTGCTGCGACCTGGACGCCGGTGGGTACCGATGTTAACTATGGGGAAATAACCCGCCAGCTGATCGGAAGCCTGAAGAAAAATAACAACTTCACGCTGCAAACTTCGTCTGAAGTCACCGATTTTAAACGTAATGCCGATAATTCATGGCACGTAACCATTAAAAACGTGAATAGCGGTGAAGAGCAGGCGATTGATGCCAAATACGTCTTTATCGGCGCAGGTGGCGGCGCGCTGAAATTACTGCAAAAAACCGGTATTCCTGAAGCGGATAACTATGCCGGTTTCCCGGTGGGAGGCTCCTTCCTGATGACCGAAAACCCGGCGGTGACCAAAGAGCATCAGCAAAAAGTCTATGGTCAGGCCTCGGTGGGCGCACCGCCGATGTCGGTACCGCATCTTGATGCTCGTTTCCTCGACGGCAAGCGCGTAGTGCTGTTTGGGCCATTTGCGACGTTCTCAACGAAGTTCCTCAAAAATGGTTCATTCCTTGACCTGTTGAGCACCACCACGACCGATAACGTGCTGCCAATGACGCACGTTGGGCTGGATAATTTTGATCTGGTGAAATACCTGATTAGCCAGGTCATGTTGAGTGACGATGACCGCTTTGCGGCGCTGAAAGAGTATTACCCTGGCGCGCGGAAAGAGGACTGGAAGCTGATTCAGGCCGGACAACGCGTGCAGATCATCAAGAAAGATGCTGAGAAGGGCGGCGTGCTGAAGCTGGGTACGGAAGTGGTGGTCGACCAGCAGAAAACTATCTCCGCGCTGTTGGGCGCTTCGCCGGGGGCTTCCACCGCCGCGCCGATCACTCTGAACGTGATTAAGCAGATGTTCCCGGAACAGTTCAACTCCCCGGAATGGCAGAGCCGCATTCGCGATATCGTTCCGAGCTATGGGCAGAAGCTGAACGGCAACGTTGCGCTGACTCAGCAGGTTTGGAATGACACCGCTGCCGCATTGCAGTTGACCAAACCGCCGGTGATCGAGATGAACGCCGCTGCGCCGGTCATGACCGCAAAACCGGCAGAGCAGAAAGCGGAAGCATCGCCGCAGCACGATATGGCACTCTAAGCCCACTCCTGTGAAATTGCCCGGTGGCGGCTAGCGCCTTACCGGGCCTACGGGACGAGTTTGGGTTTTGTAGGTCGGGCAAGGAGCTAGCCGCCGCCCGACAGAAAGGCGAGCACGGTAATCCAAACAAGTTGGCGACCCGACTCCCACGATTAATGAATCTCACTCATAACCTCAATCCTTTTATGCAGGATTATTCCGCACGTCTTTCCCGCTAAACTCCTTGCTCTCCTCATCGCAATCCCTCTCCTTAACGGAAATAATAATGACTTCACCGCAAACGCGTGCAGCCAGCGGGCCGCTGTTTATTCTGATTCTCAGCGGGCTGATGGCGTTCACCTCGCTCTCGACGGATATCTACCTGCCGGCGATGCCGGTGATGGCTGCCGAATTACAGGGCGACGCTGAGCTGACTATCACCGGTTTTCTGATTGGTTTTGCCCTGGCGCAGCTGGTCTGGGGGCCAATTAGCGACCGGCTAGGTCGGAGAAAGCCGCTGTTTATCGGCATGTTACTGTTCATCATCGGCTCCGCAGGTTGTGCGCTGTCGACCACTATCGATCAAATTGTCTTCTGGCGCGTCTTCCAGGCGCTGGGAGCCTGCATCGGGCCTATGCTGGCGCGGGCGATGGTGCGCGATCTTTTTGCCCGCAGCCGAGCGGCGCAGATGCTTTCAACCTTAACTATCGTGATGGCTATTGCGCCGATTGCCGGGCCGCTAATCGGCGGGCAGATGATTAAAGTCACCAGTTGGCACGCTATCTTCTGGCTGCTGGTGGTGATTGGTGGGCTGATGTTTATCGCGCTGCGCTGGCTGCCGGAAACTCTGCCGCCGGAACGTCGTCAGCAGGGCTCAATGCTGGGGGCATTTCGCAATTATAGTCAGCTGTTGAAAAACGCGACTTTTATGCGCTACACCCTGAGCCTGACCTTTTTCTACGTCGCCGCTTATGCCTTTATAACCGGATCACCGGATGTCTATATTCGCTACTACGGCGTTGCGCCGCAGCATTATGGCTGGCTGTTCGCAGTGAATATTATTGGGGTTATGGCGATGAGCGTGGTGAACCGGCGTCTGGTTCAGCGCCACGCCCTGAGCTCGCTGCTGAAAATATCGCTGGCGGTTGCCGCGCTAGCCGTCGTGATACTGGCGACGGGCGTCAGGCTGCAAATTGGCGGTATTGGTCTGATAGTGGCCAGCGTGTTCCTCTTTTTCTCGATGAACGGCGTGATTGCCGCCACCTCGACCGCCGCGGCGCTGGATGAGGCAGGGGCGTTTGCTGGTTCGGCCTCAGCGCTGATTGGCTCATTGCAGTACGGTAGCGGGATTATTTCTTCGTTACTGCTGGCGTGGCTGCGTGACGGTACGCCATGGACGATGGCGTGGATCATGACCGCCTTTACCCTCGCCAGCCTGCTGCTGGCCTGGCGAAACCGATAAATTGCAATGCGGGTATACCCCTCTTCCGGCTAATACCTCAATCGGTAATTGCGTTTATACTATATTGAAATAACACAAGAAAATGCTAATAAAGACCGAAGTGCGGGGCGCAATGCAATGAAAGACGACATTAATCAGGAGATCACCTTCCGCAAGCTGTCGGTTTTTATGATGTTTATGGTGAAGGGCAATATCGCCAGAACCGCAGAGGCGATGCAGCTGAGCGGCGTCAGCGTTCATCGGGCGCTGCACACCCTGGAAGAGGGCGTCGGCTGCCCGCTGTTTATCCATAAAGGGCGCAATCTTCTGCCGCTGCCAGCGGCGTGGACGCTGCTGGAATACTGTCAGGACGTGATGAGCCTGATGACTCGGGGACTGGAAGCAACGCGCAAAGTGGCGGGCGTCGGACAGGGGCGGCTGCGCATCGGCACGCTTTACTCCCTGACGCTGGAAACCGTGCCGCGCATTATTATGGGCATGAAGCTGCGCCGTCCTGAGCTGGAGCTGGATCTCACCATGGGCTCCAATCAGATGCTGCTGGATATGCTGGAAGATGATGCGCTGGATGCCATTCTGATCGCCACTAACGAAGGTGAGTTCAGCAATTCCGCTTTTGATGTGGTCCCGCTATTTGAGGATGACATCTTCCTCGCTGCCCCGGCAACGGAGCAACTGGATACCAGCCAACCTGCCGAGCTGCGCGATTACGCTGAGCGTAAGTTTGTCTCGCTGGCGGAAGGATTTGCCACCTATGCGGGCTTTCAGGATGCGTTTCAGGTAGCCGGATTTGAGCCGGAAATCGTTACCCGGGTTAACGATATCTTTTCAATGATTAGCCTGGTGCAGGCGGGGGTGGGGTTTGCACTGCTGCCGGGACGCATGAAAAAAGTCTATGAAAACGACGTACAGCTGTTGAAGCTGGCGGAGCCGTATCAGATGCGCCAGCTTATCTCGATTGTCTATTCACATCATCGCGAACGCGATGCCGACCTGCTGGCGCTGGCGGCAGAAGGGAGGATGTACGCCCGTAGCCTTAACCATTAAGCCGGGTTGCCAGGTGACGAGCGACGTCTACGCCGCTGCGTTCCAGCGAAATGCTCTCACCGTGCCAGCCCGCCTGGCGGGTGAGACAGGTCAGTACGCCGCCTGGTGGCATCTCAATTGCCAGCCGCGCCTCACGCTCATCGGCGGCAACCATCGCCTCCTGCCAGCGCACGGTGCGCGACATATTCAGCGCCAGATCGTCAGCGATTTTCAGCGGGTCCCAAAGCACGCGCGCCGTGGAGCCGCTCAAATACGCGCAGCGCGGTCGCCGGAGCGTGATGGTAGAAAAGGCCTCCGCCAGCTCAGCCGCCGGTTTATCCAGTAGCGCGCAATGCGACGGTACGCTGACCGCCAGCCGCTGCGCTTTGCTGGCACCCGCCTTCAGCGCCAGCTGTGCCACTCGTGCCATCTCCTCATTGCACCCGGCAATGACAATCTGCGTTTCAGCGTTAAGGTTGGCGATATACAGCTCGCTGTCGGCAATCAGCTTTTCCACGCTGTTGAGCGTCAGACCCATAATGGCGGTGAGTCCGTAGCCGTGAGGATAAGCCTGCTCCATTAAATCGCCGCGTAGCGCCACAAGACGTAGGGCATCGGTGAAGTCCAGCGCATCGGCAATCACCGCTGCCGGGAAAGCGCCGATCGACAGGCCGCTGACCATGTCCGGGTTTACGCCCTGACGCTGAAGCTCCCGCGCCCAGGCAACACCGGTAATCAACAGGCAAAGCTGCACCGCACGGGTATGTTGTAACGCGGCGGCGCTATCTAAATGGTCCACTTCATCGCCAAGCACGGTGCGCGCTTCGGCCATAATATTCTGGCGATCGGGGATAGCGGCGAGCATACCTTGCCGCTGGTTTCCCTGACCGGGAAAGGTAAAGAGAATTTTCATACTTCCTCCCTGTTCCACGGCGTCTCGGTCAGACGCGCGCCGTGGGACATCTTCAGCAGAGCGCGGCCATCGCGCAGCCACTCGTTAAGCGCGAAAGCCCCGGCTGGCGTTTCGACCTGAGTATCCGCCCGACAGGGTAGCTGCGCGACGCACGCTTGCCATTCGAGCAATGCCTCACGAGCCACAGGCTGCGGGGCGCGAATGAGTAGATCCAGATCGCTGGTGGCGTGCAGAACGGGAATTTCGGTGGCCAGCGCGTAGCCGGTGCTGCCGGTAATGCCCCAGCGCCATGGCCAGTCGTGCAGCGTCAGTGAAATAGCCGCCTGTACCGGCGGCTGAGAGACAAACGGTGAGCGCAGAAGCAGCTGGCGGTCGGCGAGCGTTTCCGGGCTGATGGTACGAACGATATTCTCCATCCGTACCCAGCCCGCCGCCCGCTGTTCGCGCTTCATGCCCCGCACGCCCACCGGAATGCGGGCGTCGGCATCAACGTCACGTCGGACCACCACCGGCAGGCTGACTCGCCAGTGCTGGGCGACCCAGAGTTCCTCGGTAGCCTCCAGCGCACAGGCATGATTCAACCAGACTAAATCGTGAGGACGCGGCGTTGATGACATCGTTAGATCCCTGAAGTTAAAGTGATAAACAGCGGCAGCGACAGGATACACAGAACCGAGCTTAACAGCAGCACCGCTTCCGCATCCGGCGACTGCACGCCAAAGCGGTTACCGAACACCACGCCGAAGAAACCGGCCGCCAGGGCAATCATCAGAATGGCGGTAATGGCGATGGAGCCATGCAGACCGAGTAGCATCACCAGACCCCAGGCGATAAACGGTTGCACCAGCAGTTTAACGATGGTCGATGTGGCGATGAGCGCGTTGAGTTGCAGCTTACGCGCCGACAGAATCACCCCGGTCAGGAACAGTGCTGCGGCGGTTGCCGCCAGGCCCAGCGGTTTGATTGAGGCCAGCAGCAGGTCCGGCATTTTGATACCGATGGCGGAAAGTACCACCCCCAGCAGCGGGCCCCAGACAATCGGTTTTTTCACCGAACGCCACATCAGTATCGGCAGCATCGCCAGCGTCGAACCGCTATTTTCTCCGGCTGCCAGCGCCTTTTCACGTTCCAGAATTAGCAGACAGAACGGCGTCATCAATACCGAACCGCAGGCAATAGACACGGCGACCGAGAGCGAGGTTGATGCACCTTCGCCAAGCACGCTGCCAAGAATCGGCAGGCCGAGCGCGGCGTAGTTAGGCAGCGCCACGGTCAGGGTCAGCACGGCGGCATCCTGCGGTGAGCGCTTAAAGACGCGGGTAGCGAGGAAGTAGATGGCCGCGTAGGTGATCCACATCGCGCCGGTGAGCACCAGCACCAGCGGCGATTGAGCGACAATCCCGCTCCATGGGGTCTGTACCGTGGCGCTAAACAGCGTCGCGGGCAGAGCGAAGTCCATCACGAAAATGTTGAGTAGCGAGACGTTTTTGTTATCGACCATTTTGGCCTTGCCGGCCCAGAAGCCCAGCAGCATGATGACAAAAATCGGCGCGAGGGCATGAATAATCACATAAGTCATAAATCACCTGTAAATGAAAAAGAGTACTGACGCGATTGTTATAATTTCTAAAAGCAGTCTCTCCCCAAAGACACTCGATGAGTGCCTTTAGGTGGCCGCTTCCGGCAGGTTTTCTTCTACTTAGGGACTGACTACCAGCTGGCGCGCATACGATCGCGTACTAGCTGGGAACTACGACGGTTCTCCGCCCCCAGGCGGCACTTCAGCGTGGCATCCTGGCGGGCGTCAGCGATGGCGTCGCGCAGGGTGGTGGTGACCAGCGTCAGGTCGCGGGCGTCTGGGGCATCCGGATTGCTGATATCGAGCAGGGCGGAGAGCAGGCCGAGCGTTGCGTAGTTGCTGACGTCATAGGCCATCGGCGGGATAGTTGCCGCCAGTTTCTCCAGCGCCTCAACGGTACGCAGGGTGATGCGCGCGGCGGACTCTTTGCCCATCGCGTGGACCAGCACGCCGCTGTCGTTAAAGGCGATCAGGCGGTTGGCCTGGTAGCCGTGGGCCAGAAACGCCCCGGACATCGCTTTGCCGACAATCAGGCCAATTACCGGGTGACCAGCAAGACGCGCTTTGGCATAAGCGCCTGCCGCACCGGCCAGCGCCTGGTGAATACCGAAGGCCTCTTCGCGGCGACCATAGGCCTGGCTTGGCACATCGATAACCGCAATGATTGGGCGCTTCACCGGGTTATCCGCATCGGCAGCGATAGTTTCGTTGACCACTTTCGCCAGAGTCCAGCCTTCAAGCAGGCCGACTTCGCCCTGAGCGGCGCGCGGGTAGTGGTTTTTAGCATCCGGCACCACGGCGATAAAACGCACGGTTTCACCGTTAAAATCGGCATCGGCAACCTGTACTGACGGGCACAGACCGCTCATCAGCGGGGCATTTGGTGCCAGCTGGTTTAGCCACAGCGCGGCGCGATTAGTGAACTGACTCATTATTTCTCCTCCCGGGCGAATAGCTGTTTGATCTGCGCGGTATCCGCCTGCTGGCGGGTATCGAAGTGGGTCAAACGGGTCAGGAAATCATCATATTTGTCGCTGCGATGCTGGGCCGGCACGCCCTGGGCAATCGCCTCGTTCATTGCCGTTTTCACCGCGTTGACGCCGTCACCCACCAGCGCATCCACCAGGCCGCTGGCGTAGCGAATTTCGCCGCCGGTCATGCTCCAGATAAACGGACGGTCACGGGAGTCATACTCTTCAATCCCCGCTTCCTGTTCGATAACTTGTGGCCCGTTGAGCCCCAGGCGCGCTTCGCGGGTGACAATCAGGTAGCTGCACAGTGCCGCGGCGATGGACATCCCACCGAAGCAGCCGACGGTGCCGGTGATAATACCGACCACCGGGGTGTAGCGACGCAGGTCGACAATCGCGGCATGAATATCGGCGATAGCGGCAAGGCCCAGATTGGCCTCCTGCAGACGCACGCCGCCGGTTTCCAGGCACAGCACCGCCTGGGTGGGGATACCGTTGCGGTTATCTTCCGCCGCCAGTTCAAGCGCGGCGGCCATTTTCGCGCCGGAGACTTCGCCCATGCTGCCGCCCTGGAAGGTGCCTTCAATGGCGATCACCACCGCGGGTTGACCGTTAATGGTACCTTTCGCGACGACCATGCCGTCATCGGACTGCGGGACGATACCCTGTGCGCCCAGCCACGGCGACATGATGCCTTCGAACGGGTCGAGCAGCTCGCGATAGCTACCGTCGTCCAGCAGGATGCGGGCGCGTTCGCGGGCACGTAATTCGATAAAGCTGCGATCGTTACGCATGAGCCACCTCCTCAAAAACCTGTTCAATGCGGATACGCGCCACGCCCGGCGTTGCACCGAAATCGTGGATAATCAGCAGCCCGCCGGGCAGGCCGTTAACCAGGTTCAGGCGGTCGAACAGCGCGTTCCAGCGCGCCTGGCTGTTGTCCACCGAAGTGGTTATTTCTACGTTGAGCGTGTTGCTCTGTCCGGCGGT
Organism: Klebsiella sp.; assembly: GCF_027492335.1. Lineage (NCBI taxonomy): Bacteria > Pseudomonadati > Pseudomonadota > Gammaproteobacteria > Enterobacterales > Enterobacteriaceae > Klebsiella > Klebsiella sp. Next base: position 204,860 of record NZ_JAPUEW010000042.1, read on the forward strand.
ATAGAGCACTTCCATATCGCCGGAGCCAACAACGCCTGCCAGCGCTTTGCCGCTGAGGGCGCGGTTGGCAGGAAATGACAATTTAATCTGTTCCATAACATCCTCTGAATGCGTTAGGCGGAAACCCGGTCGAGAAACAGGGTGGCGGCAAGCAGGTCCGCAGCGCCACCCGGCGAGGCGTTCTGCGCCAGCATCTGGGCATTAAGTTGCGCCAGAGCGGCGCGGCCCGTAGCTGTCGCACATCCTCCGGCGGTTAGCACCTCGGCAGCACCTTGCTGCATGGCGTCAAGTCCCGCCATTCCGGCGCGAGAGAGCACGCAGGTATCGCTGAGCGAAGTCATAATCGCTATCAGCGCGTCGAGGCGGGCTTGCTCTTCGCTGGCCCCCTGCGCCCGGCTGCGCAGCAGCTGCGGCAGCGCCAGGGTGGTGATGTGCGGAAAAGCGCACTGCGCCTCTTCACGCGCACCCGGCACCTGCCAGCGGCGGCTGGCGCGCAGACCTTTACTGAAGGTCTTCGGCGCGCAAGCGTCCGGCAAACGGGCGAGGGCGGCGGCAGTTTCCGCGATTCTCTGTGAATGACCTTTTCCCCCCATCATGGCCGTTGCGCTGACCAGCAGGCCAAGGGCCCAGATAGCGCCGCGATGGGTGTTGACCCCGGCCGTCGCCTGCATCATCTGCGCTTCGCCTTCACGGCCCAGACGACCAACGGTCTCGCGCAGGGCGATATCAACCGGGCGCAGCCAGCTTTGCTGTGCCAGCGCGTGAAAAGTCGGTGTCAGGCTATGGGCCGAGCGTTCCATCAGCGCCAGATTCAGGTCCAGATGCGCGCCGTTGCCACGGCTATCAACCAGGCCAGGTTTCGGGCTAAGGCGCGCTTCGTCGATCAGGCAGTCGCTGGCGATTTGCGCCAGACGCCGGGCCCGGGTTTCTGCGAGTTGGGGAGAGAGGTTTTTCATTACCAGCTCCGGAATTTTGCCGGTGGGTTGTACAGGCCGTCGGACCATTCCACCAGGTCTGAGACGCTGCCAGCAGCAAGCAAGGAGCGGGTGGCGTCGCTACGACGAATGCCGATATCTTCCGGGTAAACGACTTTTCCGCTGCGGCGCAGTTCGGCCACGCGTTTGGCGTCAACTCCGAGGCCGATATCGGTGATCCCGGCCACCGCAGCGACCATCGCCCGGCGCTCTTCAAGGCTTTCCGCGCGATAGAGATAGGCAATTCCTTCTTCGGTTAGTACGTGGGTTACGTCATCGCCGTAGATCATCACTGGCGCCAGCGGCATTCCGGAGGTTTTCGCCACTTCAATGGCATCCAGTTTTTCTACGAAGGTTGGTTTAACGCCCGCCTGGAAGGTTTCCACCATCTGCACCACCAACTTTTTACCGCGTTGCATCGGGTCGGGTTCGGTAATCATATTCAGCCAGGCCGGGGTGGCGTGACGACGACCGTGCGGGTCATGACCCATGTTAGGCGCGCCGCCGAAGCCGGAAAGACGCCCACGGGTGACGGTCGATGAGTTGGCGTAGCCATCCACCTGGAGTGTTGAGCCGATAAACATATCCACCGCGTACTGACCTGCCAGCTGGCAGAAGGCGCGGTTGGAACGCATGGAGCCATCTGCGCCGGTAAAGAATACGTCAGGGCGGGCGCGGATGTACTCTTCCATCCCCAGTTCGCCGCCGAAGCAGTGCACGCTCTCCACCCAGCCGCTTTCAATCGCCGGGATCAGCGTCGGATGCGGGTTCAGGGTCCAGTGTTTACAGATTTTGCCCTTCAGACCGAGCTGTTCGCCGTAGGTCGGCAGCAGCAGTTCGATGGCGGCGGTGTTAAAGCCGATACCGTGGTTTAGCGATTGCACCTGATGCTCGGCGTAGATGCCTTTAATCGCCATCATCGCCATCAGAATATGTTCCTGTTTGATCAGGCGCGGATCGCGGGTAAACAGCGGTTCGATAAAGAACGGTTTATCGGCAACAACGACGTAGTCAATCCACGAACCGGGGATATCAACGCGCGGCAGGTCGCATTCGTCATCCACCAGTTCGTTGACCTGCGCAATGACGATACCGTCATGGAAGGCGGCGGCTTCAACCAGCGCCGGAGTATCTTCGGTACTTGCTCCGGTGTAGAGATTACCTTTGCGGTCGGCTTTGAAACCGGCGATCAGCGCGACGTTCGGCGACAGGTCGACGTACAGGCGGGAATAAAGTTCGATATAGGTGTGGATCGCGCCAATTTCCAGCAGACCATCTTCCAGCAGCTGCGAAATACGCAGGCTTTGGGTGCCGGAGAAGGAGAAATCAAGTTTACGGGCGATGCCCTTTTCAAAGAGATCCAGATGCTCGCTGCGTCCGACGCTCGGCATAATCATATGCAGGTCGTGGATTTTTTGCGGGTTGACTTCAGCCAGCATCCGCGAGAGGAAATCGGCCTGTTTCTGGTTGTTGCCTTCCAGCACCACCCGGTCGCCGGGAGCCAGTAAATGTTCCAGAACCGCAACCAGCTGGTCGGTGGGAATGACTTTACCTGAGATCTTAGCCTCGGCCAGTCGCCGCTGTTTTTCCGTCCGTCGACGGTTCCAGACCCGTCCGGTCGTTTGTTCGGCACTCATTGTTAACCTCCTGATTCGACAAATCGTTTTGATTGTCCTGGTGTGGAAGTTAGTGTGCGGCCCCGCGTGTCTGGCATCAATTAAGGCTGGCGGCGAATTGTTAGCGTAAGAGTAATAATTGGCAGGTGAGAGATGTGATGGCGATCAATAATGAAGATGAATGATTGGTCTACAGACATGGGGGGTGTGTATAAAAAGAACCGAGTCGGCATGGTTCAGGGACTGATGCACTGGCGCTGCTGCTTCCCGGTGGCGCTGCGCTGACCGGGCTACGGGTTCACCGCCGTCTGCGGGCAGGTAGCCCGGAAAAGGCGCGTCATGCGCCTCCTCCGGGGAATGTGTCGGGACTGATGCACTGGCGCTGCTGCTTCCCGGTGGCGCTGCGCTGACCGGGCTACG